>NZ_MECT01000060.1:0-9009 GCF_001722145.1 Shigella sp. FC1544 | reverse complement strand
GAGGTTACCGACTGCGGCCTGAGTTTTTTAAGTGACGTAAAATCGTGTTGAGGCTAACGCCCATAATGCGTGCAGTTGCCCGGCATCCAACGCCATTCATGGCCATATCAATAATTTTCTGGTGCGTACCGGGTTGAGAAGCGGTGTAAGTGAACTGCAGTTGCCATGTTTTACGGCAGTGAGAGCAGAGATAGCGCTGATGTCCGGCAGTGCTTTTGCCGTTACGCACCACCCCGTCAGTAGCTGAACAGGAGGGACAGCTGATAGAAACAGAAGCCACTGGAGCACCTCAAAAACACCATCATACACTAAATCAGTAAGTTGGCAGCATCACCGCGGCTACTTGATCGTCGATATTTATAATGAAATCCTGCGCATGCTGTCCAACCGCATTGCCGGATTGGGGCTATCGATTATGGCGGTGGGCGGTATGCCCGCTACATGGAGCGCATAGGGGCCAGTCGCGCGATGGTGAGCTTGTTAAGCCGCCCGTTAAAACTCATTCGCTCACCGTATATTATTCTGTCGGCAACTTACGTCATCGGTCAAATCATGGCGCAGTTTATTACCAGCGCCTCCGGTCTGGGTATGTTGCTGATGGTCACCTTATTTCCGACACTGGTGAGTCTGGGAGTAAGTCGTCTCTCTGCGGTGGCGGTTATCGCAACCACAATGTCCATTGAGTGGGGAATTCTGGAAACGAACTCCATTTTTGCAGCCCAGGTCGCGGGAATGAAAATTGCCACTTACTTCTTCCACTACCAGCTTCCGGTCGCCTCTTGCGTCATTATCTCGGTGGCGATCTCCCACTTTTTTCGTGCAACGCGCTTTTGACAAAAAAGATAAAAATATCAATCACGAACAAGCAGAGCAAAAAGCTCTCGATAATGTCCCGCCGCTCTATTACGCCATTTTACCTGTGATGCCGTTAATCCTGATGCTCGGCTCGCTGTTCCTCGCCCACGTCGGGCTGATGCAGTCAGAACTGCATCTGGTGGTGGTGATGTTACTGAGTTTGACGGTGACGATGTTTGTTGAGTTCTTCCGCAAGCATAACTTGCGCGAAACAATGGACGATGTGCAGGCGTTTTTTGACGGCATGGGTACGCAGTTTGCCAACGTGGTAACGCTGGTGGTCGCGGGTGAAATATTTGCGAAAGGCTTAACGACGATTGGCACTGTCGATGCGGTTATCAGGGGTGCGGAGCATTCTGGTCTGGGCGGTATTGGCGTGATGATTATTATGGCGCTGGTCATTGCCATTTGTGCCATTGTGATGGGCTCTGGCAATGCGCCGTTTATGTCATTTGCCAGTCTTATTCCGAATATCGCAGCCGGACTACATGTACCAGCGGTTGTAATGATTATGCCGATGCATTTTGCCACGACGCTAGCGCGCGCGGTTTCGCCGATTACTGCGGTGGTGGTCGTTACGTCAGGAATTGCAGGCGTTTCGCCTTTTGCGGTGGTGAAGCGAACAGCGATCCCCATGGCAGTCGGTTTCGTGGTGAATATGATTGCCACAATCACGCTATTTTATTAAGCCATTAAAAGACAAAACAGGCCACCAGGGCCTGTTTTTGTATTACTTCACAACGCGTAATGCCGGTCGACCACCGCGTGGTGGCTGCGGAGGTTCATCGTCAGGATGAGTGTCATCATCGTGATCTGGCTTGTCGCCATCAATAACCGACATAACGGTTTCGTTGTCTGCCGATGCCTCTTCATCATTCATGATGCTGGTATCTTCATCGTAGGCAGCTTCAGGCTCAAACATTGTGCCTGCGCCATTTTCACGGGCGTAGATAGCCAGCACGGCAGCCAGCGGCACAGAAACCTGACGCGGAATGCCGCCAAAGCGCGCGTTAAAGCGCACCTCATCATTCGCCAGTTCCAGATTGCCGACAGCACGCGGCGCAATGTTGAGTACGATTTGCCCGTCACGCGCATATTCCATAGGAACCTGCACGCCAGGGAGCGTCACATCCACCACCAGGTGCGGCGTGAGCTGGTTATCCAGCAACCACTCATAGAATGCACGCAGCAGATAGGGACGACGTGGTGTTAGCTGTGACAAATCCATACAGATTAACTCCGGCCCAGACGCATTTCACGTTCTGCTTCAGTTAAAGAAGCAAGGAAAGAGTCACGCTCAAAGACGCGGGTCATATAGCCTTTCAGCTCTTTCGCACCCGGGCCGCTGAACTCGATGCCCAGTTGCGGCAGACGCCACAGCAGCGGAGCAAGATAGCAATCGACCAGGCTGAACTCATCGCTCAGGAAGTACGGCTTCTGACCGAAGACCGGCGCAATCGCCAGCAGTTCTTCGCGCAGTTGCTTACGTGCGGCATCTGCTTCAGAAGCTGAACCGTTGATGATGGTGTTCATCAGCGTGTACCAGTCTTTTTCGATGCGATGCATGTACAGACGGCTTTCACCGCGAGCTACCGGGTAAACAGGCATCAGTGGCGGATGCGGGAAACGCTCATCCAGATATTCCATAATGATGCGAGATTCCCACAGGGTCAGCTCACGATCCACCAGGGTCGGAACGCTCTGATTCGGGTTGAGGTCAATCAGATCCTGAGGCGGATTGTCCTTTTCCACGTGTTCGATCTCGAAACTTACACCTTTCTCAGCCAGCACAATGCGGACCTGATGGCTATAGATGTCAGTAGGACCGGAAAACAGCGTCATTACCGAACGTTTGTTGGCAGCGACAGCCATGAAAACCTCCAGGTATAGTCAGAATTTTTACTGCTACCAGCCACCAGGTGGCCAGTCAGAAGTTGTGTTACCCAGTAAGGAACGACTCTCTTTGTTCGAAAATCAAACAAAAAATGAGCAATACCCGACATTTGGGCAGAAAATTGGATGATAGTTTACCAGATTTTGCGACCTTTGTGGTGAGTCGATGCCGGAAATGGGGAAAAAGAGATGCGCTTTAGTCTGAAATAGTTGACTTAGTCCCTTATTGGCGATGTGGTTTTTGTTTTACCTGTCTGTCAGGTGGCAGCAAAAAGCAACTTTCCAGTTTTTACGCTGATTCAGATTTTAGCTATAAAAAAACCCGCCGAAGCGGGTTTTTTCGAAAATTGTTTTCTGCCGGAGCAGAAGCCAATTAACGTTTGGAGAACTGCGGACGACGACGTGCTTTACGCAGACCGACTTTCTTACGTTCAACCTGACGAGCGTCACGAGTAACGAAGCCAGCTTTACGCAGTTCAGAACGCAGGGACTCGTCGTATTCCATCAGAGCGCGGGTGATACCGTGACGGATCGCACCAGCCTGACCAGAGATACCACCACCTTTAACGGTGATGTACAGGTCCAGTTTCTCAACCATGTCGACCAGTTCCAGCGGCTGACGAACTACCATGCGGGCAGTTTCACGACCGAAGTACTGTTCCAGAGAACGTTGGTTGATTACGATTTTACCGTTGCCCGGTTTGATGAAAACGCGAGCTGCGGAACTTTTGCGGCGACCAGTGCCGTAGTATTGATTTTCAGCCATTGCCTATAATCCCGATTAGATGTCAAGAACTTGCGGTTGCTGTGCCGCGTGGTTGTGCTCGTTACCCGCGTAAACTTTCAGTTTACGGAACATAGCACGACCCAGCGGGCCTTTTGGCAACATGCCTTTAACCGCGATTTCAATCACACGCTCAGGACGGCGAGCAATCATCTCTTCAAAGGTCGCTTGTTTGATACCACCGATGTGGCCGGTGTGGTGATAGTACACTTTGTCAGTACACTTGTTGCCGGTTACAGCAACTTTGTCAGCGTTCAGAACGATGATGTAATCACCGGTATCTACGTGCGGAGTGTATTCCGCTTTGTGCTTACCGCGCAGGCGACGAGCCAGTTCAGTAGCCAGACGGCCCAGAGTTTTACCGGTCGCGTCAACAACATACCAGTCGCGTTTTACGGTTTCTGGTTTAGCTGTAAAAGTTTTCATTAAAAGCTTACCCAATAAATAGTTACACGTTGGTGAACACCCAAACGTCTTCAATTGTTGAGGTTCACACGACAAAGTCCGGCAAACCTACCCCTTCGAATAGCCTATGCCAGCACACAAAAAGTTTTGGGAAAAAAACTTTCTTGTAACGTGGGGTCGCAGGATTATAGAGAAGTCGGGGTCAAAGATCGACCCCTTTTTGTGATTTGTGACAGGTTTTAACCCGCCAAATGCTCGCGCTTCAGATACTCTTCGCTTTGCATCTCTTGCAGACGTGACAGGCAACGCTGGAACTCAAACTTCAGCCGATCGCCCTGATAAATTTCATACAGCGGCACTTCTGCACTCACCACTAATTTGACATGGCGCTCGTAAAACTCATCCACCAGCGCAATAAAGCGCCGCGCTTCGCTCTCCATCAACCGCGTCATAACTGGTACATCAAACAACATGACCGTATGAAAGAGGCGTGAGAGCGCAATATAGTCATGCTGGCTGCGGGCATCGACACACAAGGTGGTAAAAGAGACAGCAAGCGTCTGATTCTCAGCGCCCATTGTCGCCAGCGGTCGATGGTTGATTTCTAACGTCGGTGAATTTTCGCGTTTCGCTCCCGCCAGCGCCAACCATAGTTTATCCATTTGTGCCCGGGTTTCATCGTGGAGTGGCGAAAGCCACAGATGCGCCTGAGTGAGTGTACGCAGTCGATAATCAACACCAGCGTCCACGTTCATTACATCACAATGCTGTTTAATGGCATCGATTGCAGGCATAAAACGCGCACGTTGCAAGCCATTTCGATAAAGTTCGTCCGGCGGAATATTTGACGTCGCTACCAGGGTAATACCGCGGGCGAACAGGGCTTTCATCAGACCGCCAAGTAGCATGGCGTCGGTAATATCAGAAACAAAAAATTCGTCAAAACAGAGCACGTCAGTTTCGGCTTTAAAGCGATCGGCAATAATTTCCAGCGGATCGGTCTGCCCCTGTAAGGCAGTTAGCTCTTCGTGCACCCGCAGCATAAAACGGTGAAAGTGCAGGCGCTGTTTCCGCTCTCCCGGCAGGCTTTGATAGAAAAGGTCCATCAGCCAGGTTTTCCCGCGTCCTACACCGCCCCACATATATAAGCCACGCACTGGCGTATGCTTTGTGTCTTCGCGTTTACCCCACAGCTTACCGACCCGCGCCATTAGCCCACTCGTCCTGGGGGCTGGTGGCCTGCTATTGATGAGTTCTTGATAAATAATTTCCAGGCGGCTGACGGCCTCTTTTTGAACGTCGTCGGGTTGATGGCTGCCTTCATTGAGCGCCTTCAGGTATTGCGATGTTGGGGTAACGCTTTGCATGATCTTATTATTATTCCTTGAATAATCGGTGCGCCGTTGTTCACGGTTGACGAAAAAAAGGCCGTTCTACACTACGCGATATGCAGTCGGGATTCCACTTCTGTGGAATTAACGGTTATAGTGGCATAATCAGCCGCAGGCATGGAGCCTGAAGCCAACACCCTACGGAAACAAAAGACAACGGGAGATGTTCATGACCTGGGAATATGCGCTAATTGGGTTAGTCGTCGGCATCATTATTGGTGCTGTGGCCATGCGTTTTGGTAATCGTAAACTACGCCAGCAACAGGCGTTGCAGTACGAACTGGAAAAGAATAAAGCTGAACTGGACGAGTATCGCGAAGAGCTGGTTAGCCACTTTGCCCGCAGCGCGGAATTACTGGATACCATGGCGCACGACTATCGCCAGCTGTATCAGCACATGGCGAAAAGCTCCAGCAGCCTGCTGCCGGAACTGTCTGCTGAAGCAAACCCGTTCCGTAATCGTCTGGCAGAGTCTGAAGCCAGCAACGATCAGGCACCGGTGCAGATGCCTCGCGACTATTCTGAAGGTGCATCCGGCCTGCTGCGTACTGGCGCGAAGCGCGACTAATTTATTTTTCGGGCGCAGCCATTGCGCCCTCCTCTTCTCTCCCTCCCCGACTATCATTTAATCTGGTGTCTCATTGTTAGCCGTCTGAAAATTCAATAACATCAAACTGTTTTGAATCTCTTTTCTTATCATTCAGGTACGAGAGCAGGAATAATGAAAAAACAAACCCAGCTGTTGAGTGCATTAGCGTTAAGTGTCGGGTTAACTCTCTCGGCGTCATTTCAGGCCGTCGCGTCGATTCCAGGCCAGGTTGCCGATCAGGCCCCTCTCCCCAGTCTGGCTCCAATGCTGGAAAAAGTGCTTCCGGCAGTGGTGAGCGTACGGGTGGAAGGAACGGCCAGTCAGGGACAGAAAATCCCGGAAGAATTCAAAAAGTTTTTTGGTGATGATTTACCGGATCAACCTGCACAACCCTTCGAAGGTTTAGGTTCCGGTGTCATCATCAACGCCAGTAAAGGCTATGTGCTGACCAACAACCATGTGATTAATCAGGCACAGAAAATCAGTATTCAGCTCAATGATGGGCGCGAGTTTGATGCAAAACTGATTGGTAGCGATGACCAGAGCGATATCGCCCTGTTACAAATTCAAAACCCGAGCAAATTAACGCAAATCGCTATTGCCGACTCCGATAAATTGCGCGTCGGTGATTTTGCCGTAGCGGTCGGTAACCCATTTGGCCTTGGGCAAACCGCCACCTCTGGCATTGTTTCCGCATTAGGCCGCAGCGGGTTGAATCTTGAAGGTCTGGAAAACTTTATCCAGACAGATGCTTCCATTAACCGCGGTAACTCCGGCGGTGCACTATTAAACCTTAACGGTGAGTTAATTGGCATCAACACTGCAATCCTTGCGTCTGGCGGCGGGAGCGTCGGGATTGGATTTGCCATCCCCAGTAATATGGCGCGAACACTGGCGCAGCAGCTTATCGACTTTGGTGAAATCAAACGCGGTTTGTTAGGAATCAAAGGCACCGAGATGAGTGCCGATATCGCCAAAGCCTTCAACCTTGACGTGCAGCGTGGCGCGTTTGTCAGCGAAGTGTTGCCAGGTTCTGGCTCGGCAAAAGCGGGCGTCAAAGCGGGCGATATTATTACCAGCCTCAACGGCAAACCGCTGAATAGCTTTGCTGAGTTGCGCTCTCGTATCGCGACTACAGAGCCGGGCACGAAAGTGAAGCTTGGCCTGCTGCGTAACGGCAAACCACTGGAAGTAGAAGTGACGCTTGATACCAGCACCTCTTCGTCGGCCATCGCTGAAATGATCACGCCAGCGCTGGAAGGTGCAACGTTGAGCGATGGTCAGCTAAAAGATGGCGGCAAAGGTATTAAGATCGATGAAGTTGTCAAAGGAAGCCCAGCTGCTCAGGCAGGCTTGCAAAAAGACGATGTGATCATTGGCGTCAACCGCGATCGGGTGAACTCGATTGCTGAAATGCGTAAAGTGCTGGCGGCAAAACCGGCCATCATCGCCCTGCAAATTGTACGCGGCAATGAAAGCATCTATCTGCTGATGCGTTAATGTCGTAAACCGGGCATCAGGCTTACGTGTGATGTCCGGTTAACTCGTGGTATGCTGCTGCCGTTCCCTTTTTTAATGACGCCTCCATCATGTTTGTGAAGCTCTTACGTTCCGTTGCGATTGGATTAATTGTCGGCGCTATTCTGCTGGTTGCCATGCCTTCGCTGCGCAGCCTTAACCCGCTTTCCACTCCGCAATTTGACAGTACCGATGAGACGCCTGCCAGCTATAATCTGGCGGTTCGCCGCGCCGCGCCAGCGGTGGTTAACGTTTACAACCGTGGTGTGAACACCAACTCTCACAACCAGCTTGAGATCCGCACCCTGGGATCCGGTGTAATCATGGATCAACGCGGTTATATCATCACCAATAAACACGTCATCAACGACGCCGATCAGATCATCGTCGCCTTACAGGATGGACGTGTATTTGAAGCATTGCTGGTGGGATCTGACTCTCTAACCGATCTGGCGGTACTTAAAATTAATGCCACTGGCGGTTTACCTACCATTCCAATTAATGCACGTCGCGTACCGCACATTGGCGACGTAGTACTGGCGATCGGTAACCCGTACAACCTCGGGCAGACCATTACCCAAGGGATTATTAGTGCCACGGGTCGAATCGGTCTGAACCCTACCGGGCGGCAAAACTTCCTACAAACCGATGCTTCCATTAACCACGGTAACTCTGGCGGCGCGCTGGTGAACTCGCTGGGAGAACTGATGGGCATTAACACGCTGTCGTTTGATAAGAGTAACGATGGCGAAACGCCGGAAGGTATCGGCTTTGCGATTCCTTTCCAGTTAGCAACCAAAATTATGGATAAGCTGATCCGCGATGGGCGCGTGATCCGCGGCTACATTGGCATTGGTGGACGTGAGATCGCACCACTGCACGCGCAGAGCGGTGGTATAGATCAACTGCAAGGGATCGTGGTTAATGAAGTGTCACCTGACGGCCCGGCGGCGAATGCGGGTATTCAGGTCAACGATCTGATTATTTCAGTGGATAACAAACCGGCCATCTCTGCTCTGGAGACGATGGATCAGGTGGCAGAAATTCGCCCTGGTTCGGTGATCCCGGTTGTAGTGATGCGTGATGATAAGCAGTTAACGCTGCAGGTCACCATTCAGGAATATCCGGCAACCAATTAAGTCGAGTGCTCAAAACAAAAAACCGGAGTCTGTGCTCTAATGCCAGTCAGTTAAGCAACTGACTGGCTCTTTTTCGGGGCTGTGGGGTATTTCCAGGGCCTCTCCTTTACCACTCTCGGGAAGGCCCTTCCCCTTCTCGTCGGTAATTTCACAAGTTGTCCCATACTTGCAAGATCGCGCATCAGCTCCGGTATACGTCCCGGTGAAGCGCCCTGCAATGTCATCAGCATTCTCATCACCATTCCGCATGATTCTGAGAAACTCAGTTGATTCGGCCAGTAACCTTTCAGATGTTCCGCCATTTTAATCATCTGATATCTCACCAGATTATAAGCCAGTAAGACACCCCACAGCTCTTGCTCCACAAGCTCCGGCTTTTTACTTCTCAGCGTCAGCCTGCTCAGTTGCATCGTCTGTTTTATCTCCCTGTATCCC
>NZ_MECT01000059.1:0-9081 GCF_001722145.1 Shigella sp. FC1544 | reverse complement strand
ACGAACAGTGGGGCTACGTCGGTGCTAAATCACGTCAGCGCTGGCTGTTTTACGCGTATGACAGGATACGGAGGACGGTTGTGGCGCACGTCTTCGGTGAACGCACTCTGGCCACACTGGAGCGTCTTCTGAGCCTGCTGTCGGCCTTTGAGGTCGTGGTATGGATGACGGATGGCTGGCCGCTGTATGAATCACGCCTGAAGGGAAAGCTGCACGTTATCAGCAAGCGTTACACTCAGCGCATTGAGCGACATAATCTGAATCTGAGACAACATCTGGCAAGGCTGGGACGGAAGTCACTGTCGTTCTCAAGATCGGTGGAGCTGCATGACAAGGTCATCGGGCATTATCTGAACATAAAACACTATCAGTAAGTTGGAGTCATTACCTACATAATATATAAATAAAATATATTTGTGGTATGAATATTATTGTTCTTTTAATATGCGTCCATAAAAAAGGGAGACTTTGAAGTCTCCCTCCTCGTATTTATTTCAGTAGCAACATATTTCTAAATATGCGCCTCACGCAACATTTTCTGCTCTGGCTGACGAATCGTCGTAGAAAGCGCCAATGACAGAATCAGCAGGGCGAAAATCACGTAGAAGGTCACATAGAAACCGCCAAACAGTGAGGCGATAATCGAACCAAAAATGCTACCGATACCGAAACCGAGGTAAATCACACCGTAGTTTTTCGCCAGGTTATTGAGGCCGAAGAACTCACTGACCAGTGATGGAAAGACGGTAATAGTGCCGCCAAAGTTAAATGCCACGCAGGCAATCGCTGCAAAGAACGTCACTGCATTTAATGGTGCAAACAGCAGGGCCGCCATACCCACCAGCGAAATCACCTGACCAATGGTGATAACACGGATACGGGCAATTTTGTCAGACAGAATGCCCAGCACCAGACGACCTGAAAGGTTAGCGATGGAAATAACCGTTACTGCATTGGCTGCGGAAACCACATCAAGGTGTGCCAGACTTTGGGCGATATCTTTCGCTACCCCAATCACGTACAGGCCGCTCATGCAGGCAGTCAGGAACATTACCGCTAACATCCAGTACTGCGGTTTACGCATCGACTCTGCCAGCGTGTAATCTTTCTCCACCACACCATTGCTGGTTTTCACTTCCTGTTTTGGTGCGTCTTTCATTAACGTTGCGCCGAAAACAATCATCACCAGCGCAATCGCTCCCCAAATCACAAATGTTTTTTCCAGACCCACCGTTTCCAGCAGCTGCGTGTCGATAAATTTGAAACCCAGGCTACCAAGACCATAAGAACCGATAGCGAACGCGGAGATCAGACCTTTACGCTCCGGGAACCACTTCACGCAGTTAGAGAGCGTCAGCAGGTAACCCGCGCCATCCGCCAGACCGACCAGCACACCGGCGCTTAACCACAGCATCATCAGGTTGTCAGAATGCGCTGTCAGGAAGAAGCCTAATCCTAGCAAAATGCCGGAAGCCATAGTGACGCGTTTAACGCCAAAACGTTCCTGTAATTTCCCCGCAACAGAAGATGAAATTGCCAGCCCCAGACTTAACAAGCCGAAAGAGAAAGCGACCTGGCTTACCGGCGCATCCAGCTTGGCAGAAAGCGCGCCATTAAACAGGCTCCAGGTATAAACCGACCCCAGCGCAAACTGGGTAATGATAGTACCGATGAGTGTCAGCCAGCGGGTACGCTGATAATTTGAAGGTGTCATGGCAGTATTCCTGCAGTAATAAAAAGGAAAAATCTCTGCCGACAACCATAACGAAGTGCATTTTATGCCTGGGGAAAAACGGCATGAAATGCCATCAGAACGGAATGAAATGCCTTAGTTCAGGAATGAATGACGCGACAATTATTCACCAAATTTATTATTTGTAAGTTAGCACCCACTATCAGCACAACTATTGTTATTCAATGGTTTCAATTGTGACTGTTACGTTAAAATCTGGCGCTAACCCCCATCGTATACAGATAGTCGCTATTATTAGTGGTATTTTCTGCCTGAGTTAGCGCGGCATAGGCGGCAATATTTTGATTGAGCAACATATCAGCGCCTACGGTGACATCCAGCCAGTTGCCGTTCTGGTTTGTCGCCGTCATCCGGCTCAGGCCTGATTGCGCCTTCCAGATATTCTCGCCAAATTGCTGGTTATAGCTGATTTGCGCCCAGGGTCGGAGATCGCCAATCCGGGAGTCAACACGCCAGCCTAAGCTACTCACGCTGGCATGCCATAACGGATCGGTCAGCGTGGTAGTACTGTCGCCAAACTCGTTATACATCGAGGTGGTTGTGCCATCGTAATGTAATGCCGCGACCGGGCCGGTTGTAACCTGTTCATATAAAGGAAAATTCCAGCCCATACTCATACTGCTGGTCACATCCACAGGAGTTTCTTCCGCCAGATTGACTTCCAGTCCCAGCGCCCTTTGGCTACTTTGAATACGTTGCGACAAAATATCGTTGTAATCAGGTTGATGATCACTATCCCAGGTGTAACGTTCTGTGGAATGTCCGGGTTGCGTATCAACGATATATTCTTGTTGCCAGGCGTAAGCTGTGTTGAGAAAAAAGGCACTGATTACCACGCTCGCCAGCAGGCATAGCTGCCAGCGACCACCGCTTTTTTTTATGATCATTAACACGACTCCAGGGAAGAGCCGAATTCGGCAATATTATTGTCATTGTATGAAGGATATCGGGCATAGTAGCCCTGTATTAAATATTGACTTTTTCACCGATGCGTCAAGAAAAGCGGCTGAAATTTTTACGATCGGGTACATAGCGAGGGAAAGTATGGAACGTTGCGGCTGGGTGAGTCAGGACCCGCTTTATATTGCCTACCATGATAATGAGTGGGGCGTGCCTGAAACTGACAGTAAAAAACTGTTCGAAATGATCTGCCTTGAAGGGCAGCAGGCTGGGTTATCGTGGATCACCGTCCTCAAAAAACGCGAAAACTATCGCGCCTGCTTTTATCAGTTCGATCCGGTGAAAGTCGCAGCAATGCAGGAAGAGGATGTCGAAAGACTGGTACAGGACGCCGGGATTATCCGCCATCGCGGGAAAATTCAGGCAATTATTGGTAATGCGCGGGCGTACCTGCAAATGGAACAGAACGGCGAACCGTTTGCCGACTTTGTCTGGTCGTTTGTAAATCATCAGCCACAGGTGACACAAGCCACAACGTTGAGCGAAATCCCCACATCTACGCCCGCCTCCGACGCCCTATCTAAAGCACTGAAAAAACGTGGTTTTAAGTTTGTCGGTACCACAATCTGTTACTCCTTTATGCAGGCATGTGGGCTGGTGAATGATCATGTGGTTGGCTGCTGTTGCTATCCGGGAAATAAACCATGATTCGGGAAGCGCAACGTTCAGAACTCCCCGCGATCCTCGAACTGTGGCTGGAAAGTACAACCTGGGGACATCCCTTTATAAAAGCGAATTACTGGCGTGATTGCATTCCGCTGGTGCGGGATGCGTATCTTGCCAATGCGCAAAACTGGGTCTGGGAAGAAGACAGTAAGCTTCTCGGTTTTGTCAGCATTATGGAAGGCCGATTTCTGGCAGCGATGTTTGTCGCACCGAAGGCCGTCAGGCGCGGTATTGGTAAGGCGCTGATGCAATATGTGCAGCAGCGCCATCCCCACCTGATGCTGGAGGTTTATCAAAAAAATCAACCGGCGATAAATTTTTACCAGGCGCAGGGTTTTCACATTGTCGATTGCGCATGGCAGGATGAAACCCAACTACCCACCTGGATTATGAGCTGGCCGGTGGTTCAAACGCTGTAAGTGTCAGTTCCGGACCGTTGTATTTTTCCAGCCATGCCAGCGCCGTATTACCCGCACAGCCATTCCCCAGCCGCGAGCTGGGGAGATCTTTGGTCAGCACGTTGACTGCGCCGTTTTTACAAATACCGTCAGCGGTTAAATCCAAATCCGGCCATGCCCCTTCGTGAATACAAATCACGCCAGGTTTAATTCCCTCGCTAATGACCGCTCCGGCAAGAATTTGCCCGCGTGCGTTCCACAGCCGAACAGTATCGCCATCTTGAATGCCGCGCGCCAGGGCATCGTCAGGATGAATGGTGACAGGCTCACGATTTGCCACCGCATACAATTCGCGCAGAGAACTGTAATTCAGCTGGCTGTGCAGACGATGCGCCGGATGAGCAGAAAGTACCTGTAACTGTTCCGGTTCGGCATTGCCCTGCTATTCGTCCGGCTCCAGCCACATTGGATGCCCCGGGCAATCCGGATAAGCGTAATCGGCAATACGCTGCGAGAAGATTTCAATCTTACCGCTGGCGGTTTTTAATTGATGCGCCTGCGGATCGCGGCAAAAATCAGCGAAGCGAATAAACCGCTCGCTGTCCGGGTTTTCCGGCATCTCAATTAACTGATTGGCTTGCCAGAACTCAGCAAATGGCGGCAATTCAACCTGCTGGCTTGCCCCGCGCTGTCGGGCAACGTTATAAAACGTTTCCAGCCATTGCAACTCACTTTTTCCTTCCGTAAAACGTGCATAACCGCCCTTCTCCCAGCGTTCACTTAACTCGGCAAAAACATCAAAATCATTACGCGCTTCATAGCGTGGCGGCACCACTTGCTTCATCGGCACCAGATGCTGATTACTGTAATCGCCGGTCATGGTGAGATCATTACGCTCAAAAGAGGTAGTCGCAGGCAGAACGATATCCGCGTGTTTTGCCGCCGCCGTCCAGAAGCATTCGGAGATAACTACCAGCTCCGGTTTTTGCCAAGCTCGTATCAGGCGATTAGTGTCCTGATGATGGGTGAAGTTGGCGCCACCCGCCCACCAGATAAAGCGAATATCCGGGAAGAGGCGATTCATGCCATTGTGTTGGTATGCGCAGCCAGGGTTTTCCAGTGCTTCAACAATACGGGCAACAGGGATTTTATCTACCGCATCGCTGCCACCCGGCAAGCTACCCTGCATGGAAGAGAGCACCGCAGAACGCCGCGTGGGATTACCACCATTGGCAAAATGATAAGAAAGACCAAAACCGCCGCCGGGTGTGCCGATTTGCCCCAACATTGCCGCCAGCGTGACGATCATCCAGTGTTTTTGCTCACCAAACTGTTGGCGCTGCATTCCCCAGCCAGCCATCAGCATGGTCGTGTTTTGGTGGAAAAGAGCCGCCAACTCGCGAATTTTCGCTGCGTGAACCCCACAAATCCCTGCCGCCCATTCGGCGGTTTTGGCTATTCCGTCACTCTCGCCCAGCAAATAAGAGGCGAAGACGGCATAACCTGTGGTGCAACGCGCCAGAAACGCTTCGTCGTGCCAACCATTTTCCACCAGCGTATGGGCGATCCCCAGCATCAGCGCAACATCGGTGCCCATGTGCGGTGCCACCCACTCCATTTTATCGCCAAAGAAATCGACGGTTTCCGATCGCATTGGATCAATACAGATCAGCTTTTTCCCGCTGTCACGCAGTGCGGAAAAGTAAGAAAGCCCCTGCTCATCAGATGCATTCCACGCAATTTTCAGCGTATTGAGTGGGTTAGCACTCCACAACACCACGACATCGCTATGTTCCAGCACCAGCGGCCAACTGGTTTGCTGTTGATAAACTTCGCTGCCACCCACGACATACTGCATGATCGCCTGTGCCGCACCGGTCGAATAATCCCCCAGATGCCCGGTATAACCGCCTGCCAGCGCCATATAGCGTTGTAATAATGTCGAGGCCTTATGCAGCACGCCGTTTGAACGCCAGCCGTAGGAACCAGCAAAAATCGATGCCGGACCATAAGCCTCACGAATGCGTTTATGTTGTTGGTGAATAAGATCCAGCGCCTCATCCCAACTCACGCGAACAAATTCATCCTGCCCACGAATGCCTTGCGGGTTTTCCGGTGACGCGAGAAAGCCTTTGCGCACCATTGGAAATCGTACCCGCGTATTGCTGTGAACCTGGTCGCGAACCGCGCTCTGCAAGGAGTTTTCCATTCCTGTGGCTAACGCGCCACGCGAGCTAAACACGGTTTCGCCGTCGGTTTCAACCAGCATGGGCCCCCAGTGGGCGGCAGTCAGAACGGAATATCGTGAGGATGAGTTGGCCAAACCGAAGACTCCTGAAAGGTTAGATGTATTGAGCAGTTAAATATTACTTACAAATTTCCGAGTATTCCCAGGAATAATCTTCATGTTCACGCGGCATAATCTCCCGCCACGGAACCCGTGGCAAAGAATAAAAAGGTTATTAAGGATTAACAATGAAGAAACGTGTTTATCTTATTGCCGCCGTAGTGAGTGGCGCTCTGGCGGTATCTGGCTGCACAACTAACCCTTACACCGGCGAACGCGAAGCAGGCAAATCTGCTATCGGCGCAGGTCTGGACTCTCTCGTGGGCGCAGCTCTGGGCGGCGGCGTGGGTTATTACATGGATGTGCAGGAAGCGAAGCTGCGTGACAAAATGCGCGGCACTGGTGTTAGCGTAACCCGCAGCGGGGATAACATTATCCTCAATATGCCGAACAATGTGACCTTCGACAGCAGCAGCGCGACCCTGAAACCGGCAGGCGCTAACACCCTGACCGGCGTGGCAATGGTGCTGAAAGAGTATCCGAAAACGGCGGTTAACGTGATTGGTTATACCGACAGCACGGGGGGTCACGACCTGAACATGCGTCTCTCCCAGCAGCGTGCGGATTCCGTTGCCAGCGCGTTGATCACCCAGGGCGTGGACGCCAGCCGCATCCGTACTCAGGGCCTTGGCCCGGCTAACCCAATCGCCAGCAACAGCACCGCAGAAGGTAAGGCGCAAAACCGCCGTGTAGAAATTACCTTAAGCCCGCTGTAATCCCTTTCATGCCAGGTGATGCAGAAATCACCTGGCATTCTTCAGTTTTCCTTCATCATATTTCAGGCTAAGGTGAGCGCCTTATCAGTGAATGGAGAGAAGCATGAAGCCGTCCGTTATCCTCTACAAAGCCTTACCTGATGATTTACTGCAACGCCTGCAAGAGCATTTCACCGTTCACCAGGTGGCAAACCTCAGCCCACAAACCGTCGAACAAAATGCAGCAATTTTTGCCGAAGCTGAAGGTTTACTGGGTTCAAACGAGAATGTAGATGCCGCATTGCTGGAAAAAATGCCGAAACTGCGTGCCACATCAACGATCTCCGTCGGCTATGACAATTTTGATGTCGATGCGCTTACCGCCCGAAAAATTCTGCTGATGCACACGCCAACCGTATTAACAGAAACCGTCGCCGATACGCTGATGGCGCTGGTGTTGTCTACCGCTCGTCGGGTTGTGGAGGTAGCAGAACGGGTAAAAGCAGGCGAATGGACCGCGAGCATAGTCCCGGACTGGTACGGCACTGACGTTCACCATAAAACACTGGGCATTGTCGGGATGGGACGGATCGGCATGGCGCTGGCACAACGTGCGCACTTTGGCTTCAACATGCCCATCCTCTATAACGCGCGCCGCCACCATAAAGAAGCAGAAGAACGCTTCAACGCCCGCTACTGCGATTTGGATACTCTGTTACAAGAGTCAGATTTCGTTTGCCTGATCCTGCCGTTAACTGATGAGACGCATCATCTGTTTGGCGCAGAACAATTCGCCAAAATGAAATCCTCCGCCATTTTCATTAATGCCGGACGTGGCCCGGTGGTTGACGAAAATGCACTGATCGCAGCATTGCAGAAAGGCGAAATTCACGCCGCCGGGCTGGATGTCTTCGAACAAGAGCCACTGTCCGTAGATTCGCCGTTGCTCTCAATGGCCAACGTCGTCGCAGTACCGCATATTGGATCTGCCACCCATGAGACGCGTTATGGCATGGCCGCCTGTGCCGTGGATAATTTGATTGATGCGTTACAAGGAAAGGTTGAGAAGAACTGTGTGAATCCGCACGTCGCGGACTAAGCCGCGACTGCGTGAAGTAAAGCCCGATAATCGCTCGGGCTTTTACTCTTTATTGGGTTGCAGTAACTGCTGTAGTCCAGGCCTGATTAAACGCCTGATGTTGTGCCGGTAACGGCGCAATCAGTTTGTTATATTCACTTGCCTGCTGCGAAGTCGGGAACTGGATACCATTTGCTACAAAGCTCACCTGAGTACCTTGTTGAGCAATGTAGTCTCCAACCATCACCAGTTGTTGCGTGAAAGTTTGTGCAACCGGAATCAACGGTTGCAATGCATCAGCTGGCGTCGTTACCACTTTGGTGAATGCCTGATCAAAGACCGGTTTCAAATCATCGGTCTGTTTTAGCGCAGAGTGCGCAGCATCGGCCTGCAACTTCGCATTTTGCAGTTGTTGCGCCAGCACACCCAGCGAACCGTTCATTTCACGCAGCGGACCGCTTTGCGTAACGTAATCCTGCGGTACGCGAATTGCGTTAACGCTGTCTACGACCGGGCGCAGACCGGAATCCATCGCCTGATTCACCTGCTGAGAATAACCATACAGAATCGCGTAATCAGAGACAAAAGGACCAAACTGTTTTTTCTGATCGGCAGTCAGGGTTGGTAGACGTTCACCGCTACGCATCACTGTATTCTGCAGGAAGTCGATAAACGCTTTACGCTGATCGCCTTCTTTATCAAAACACCCACTCAGGCTAACTACCATTAATAACGCCGCAAGAGGCGCAAACCAGCGAGAGAAGGACTTTCCTGTCGCCATTTTCTTACTCCTTTCACCCAAAAAAAGCGCACAACGACACACGCGTGTCTGACGTGACAAGGATAGTCCAGGACAGGCTTGCAGGATACCCTTTCTACGTAATCTTCCTGGTAAAATCATGGAGAAAATGAAACAAGGTTAATTTGTTGTTTCATTGTTAAAAAATGATATTGCCGTTGCTTTTTTGTAGCCCGAGATTTAGGTGATGCTGCCAACTTACTGATTTAGTGTATGATGGTGTTTTTGAGGTGCTCCAGTGGCTTCTGTTTCTATCAGCTGTCCCTCCTGTTCAGCTACTGACGGGGTGGTGCGTAACGGCAAAAGCACTGCCGGACATCAGCGCTATCTCTGCTCTCACTGCCGTAAAACATGGCAACTGCAGTTCACTTACACCGCTTCTCAA
>NZ_MECT01000058.1:0-9208 GCF_001722145.1 Shigella sp. FC1544 | reverse complement strand
GTTACTGGCCGAATCAACTGAGTTTCTCAGAATCATGCGGAATGGTGATGAGAATGCTGATGACATTGCAGGGCGCTTCACCGGGACGTATACCGGAGCTGATGCGCGATCTTGCAAGTATGGGACAACTTGTGAAATTACCGACGAGAAGGGGAAGGGCCTTCCCGAGAGTGGTAAAGGAGAGGCCCTGGAAATACCCCACAGCCCCGAAAAAGAGCCAGTCAGTTGCTTAACTGACTGGCATTACACCGAAAAGGTGGCGTTTGTGCAGAGGGACTAGTGCCGGGTGCGGCGTAACGCCTGATCCGGCCTACCGATTAATCGTCCAGGAAGCTACGCAACACTTCAGAACGGCTCGGGTGACGCAGTTTGCGCAGCGCCTTCGCTTCGATCTGACGGATACGTTCGCGGGTAACGTCGAACTGTTTACCCACTTCTTCCAGCGTGTGGTCGGTGTTCATATCGATACCGAAACGCATACGCAGAACTTTCGCTTCACGCGCGGTCAGGCCAGCCAGCACGTCGTGCGTTGCCGCACGCAGGCTTTCGGTGGTCGCAGAATCCAGCGGCAGCTCGAGGGTGGTATCCTCGATGAAATCCCCCAGATGCGAATCTTCATCATCACCGATCGGCGTTTCCATGGAGATTGGCTCTTTGGCGATCTTCAGCACTTTGCGGATCTTGTCTTCCGGCATCAGCATACGTTCAGCCAGTTCTTCCGGCGTCGGTTCACGGCCCATCTCTTGCAGCATCTGGCGAGAAATACGGTTGAGTTTGTTGATAGTCTCAATCATATGCACCGGAATACGGATGGTGCGCGCCTGATCCGCGATAGAACGGGTGATCGCCTGACGGATCCACCAGGTTGCGTAGGTGGAGAACTTGTAACCACGGCGGTATTCGAATTTATCAACCGCTTTCATCAGACCGATGTTGCCTTCCTGAATCAGGTCAAGGAACTGCAAGCCACGGTTGGTGTATTTCTTGGCGATAGAAATAACCAGACGTAAGTTCGCTTCAACCATCTCTTTCTTCGCACGGCGGGCTTTCGCTTCACCGATGGACATACGACGGTTGATATCTTTAACCTGCTCGATGGTCAGGCCGGTTTCTTCTTCAATCTGCTGCAGTTTCTGCAGGGCGCGATGCACTTCTTCAGAGACATCGTGCAGTTTTTCCGACCACGGCTTGTTCATCGCAATTGCCGCGTTGAACCAGGTATCGCTGGTTTCGTTGCCGGTAAACAGGGTAATGAAGTTTTTCTTCGGCATTTTGCACTGCTCAACGCAGAGCTTCATGATCAGACGTTCTTGCGTACGAACGCGGTCCATCATGACGCGCATGCTGTTGACCAGGTAGTCAAACTGCTTCGGCACCAGGCGGAACTGTTTGAATACTTCAGACAGTTTCAGGATCTCTTCCTGAGCGGCAGCGTGACTGCGACCTTTCGCTTTGATGGTGTCACGCGTTACAACGTACTGAGCGCGTAGTTCCGCAAATTTTTCGCGAGCCAGTTCCGGGTCGATGCTGTTGTCATCATCGGCGCTGTCGTCATCGCCATCTTCTTCGTCTTCATCTTCGTCATCGTCCAGATCTTCCTGGGAAAGCTCAGAACCGACGTGAGTGGCGGTAGGTGCCAGATCTTCTTCTGCGTTCGGGTCAACAAAGCCGGTGATCAGATCGGACAGACGCGCTTCTTCTGCTTCAACACGATCGTACTGTTCCAGCAGATAGGTGATCGCTTCCGGATATTCAGCAACGGAGCATTGAACCTGGTTGATCCCGTCTTCAATACGCTTAGCGATGTCAATTTCGCCTTCGCGGGTCAACAGTTCAACGGTGCCCATTTCACGCATGTACATGCGTACCGGGTCAGTCGTGCGCCCGATTTCAGATTCCACGCTGGAAAGCACCTGCGCGGCGGCTTCGGCAGCATCTTCGTCCGCGGTGTTTTCAGCCAGCATCAGATCATCGGCATCCGGTGCTTCTTCCATCACCTGAATGCCCATGTCGTTGATCATTTGGATGATGTCTTCGATCTGATCTGAATCGACGATATCTTCCGGCAGATGGTCATTGACCTCGGCATAGGTCAGATAGCCTTGCTCCTTACCACGGGTGACAAGAAGTTTCAGCTGTGACTGCGGGTTTTGCTCCATAAGACGGTATCCACACTTATTTCATGAGGTTGGTGTTGGGCGATTGACCCGATGTCCTTCAGCCGTTAACGCTGAAATCCAACGGTTGTTTACCGCCAACGATAATTACGAGGGCGTACTTATATATTTGCCGCTGCCTCTCAGTGCGGCTGTCGGGGGCTTCCCGATCGCTCTTCGGCACTTAAGCCGTTAAATCACTTTTTCGCCAGCTCCTGGTTTAATGTCCAGAGCTCCAGGCGTTCTTCGTTGCTTAAACCATGCGTGCGCTCACGAGCGATTAACTCTTCCTGGCGCAGTTCAAGCAGCGAATCAAACATATGGTTGAGTGAGTCGGTGAAGGTTTGCTCAGCAATATTCTTATCTGCTATATCGTCCCACATCGACAGTTTTTCAAGGGTGGCAGCATTATTTGTACCACGATAGTGCTCTAAAAGTTGCCCGGTGGTCAGACCTGGCTGGGAGAGACAAGTGTTGACCAGTTCTCTGAATAAGCCAAGTCCAGGGAGCTTATTTTCATCCAGATTCTCAAGCGGCGGGACCAACGTCGCTAATTCTGGATTTTGCACCAGCAACCCTATAAGTATACGCATGGTCGTGCGTTTTAGCTGCGGAACAGGGCGAGAAACGCCGCTCTCTGCCGCTTTTGGCATTAATCGTTCAAGCTGGCTGTCATCAAGTATGCCTAATTTGTTGCCTAATTCCTGACGAAGATATATTCGCAGCGTTTCGCCCGGCACTTGCGATATCAATGGCAGTGCCAGCGTACTCAAACGTGCGCGCCCGTCAGGGGTACTCAGATCAACTTGCGGCATCAGGCTGTTAAACAGAAATGCGGAGAGTGGCATCGCCTGCTCCATCCGCGCTTCAAACGCTTCTTTACCTTCTTTTCGTACCAGCGTGTCAGGGTCTTCGCCATCCGGCAAAAACATAAAGCGTAGCTGACGGCCGTCTGTCATGTAAGGCAGCGCCGTTTCCAGCGCTCGCCATGCGGCATCACGGCCTGCACGGTCGCCGTCATAACAGCAAATGACATTGTTGGTCGCGCGGAACAACAGTTGTATGTGATCGGCGGTGGTTGACGTACCTAACGACGCAACGGCGTAATTAATGCCGTATTGCGCCAGCGCCACCACGTCCATATAGCCTTCGACCACAAGCAGACGATTGGGTTCAGCGTTATCCTGCTGCGCTTCATAAAGACCGTAAAGCTGGCGGCCTTTATGGAAAATGTCTGTTTCCGGCGAGTTCAGGTATTTGGGGGTATCGTTGCCCAGCACGCGCCCGCCAAAACCAATCACCCGACCGCGTTTATCGCGAATGGGGAACATCACCCGCTCGCGGAAACGATCGTAACTGCGTCCCTGATCGTTAGTGACCAACATCCCCGCATCAATCAATGACTGGCGATTTTCTGGATTGCCGCCAAACCGCTTCAGGACGTTGTCCCAGCCGGGGGGCGCAAAACCAATCGCAAAGCGAGCGATAACCTCGTGGCTTAATCCGCGTTTTTCCAGATACTGGCGCGCAGACGTGGCAACAGGTTGTTGTAAAGATTGTTGGTAAAACGTATTCAGACCGTCCATCAACTGATAAAGCGTTTGCCTCTGATGGCGCTCGATCTGGCTGGGGCCGCTGCCTGCTTCAAATGGCACTTCAAGATTGTGCATTGCTGCCAGCTCTTCGACCGTTTCGACGAACTCAAGCTTGTCGTAGTTCATCAGGAAGTCGATCGCGTTGCCGTGCGCGCCACATCCAAAGCAGTGGTAAAACTGTTTCTCACCGTTAACGGTGAATGACGGGGTTTTCTCGTTGTGGAATGGACAACACGCGTGGAAATTCTTGCCCTGCTTTTTCAGCTTCACACGGGCATCGATCAGATCGACAATGTCAGTGCGTGCCAGCAGATCATTAATGAATACGCGTGGGATTCGTCCAGCCATAGGCCCCGATTTTTAGCAATTCATAAACGAAAATAAGCCGCGCATTCCTTTCGGAAGCACGGCCTTACAACTACAACTCGGTCTGATCGGAGAGCAACGCTCTCGGGGAATTAGTACAGACGAGTGCGGCGTGCGTTTTCGCGAGCCAGTTTCTTCGCGTGACGTTTCACTGCAGAAGCTTTAGCGCGCTTACGTTCGGTAGTCGGTTTTTCATAGAACTCACGACGACGAACTTCCGCCAGAACACCTGCTTTTTCGCAGGAACGCTTGAAGCGACGCAGAGCTACGTCGAACGGCTCGTTTTCACGTACTTTAATTACCGGCATGTGCCTCTCACCTTTGATTAATTCGGTTTGCCGCTGGCATCAACGCCAGCTTATTTCAAAATGGTGCGGAATTTTACTGCAATTGCTGCTGCTTTGTAAAGCACCGCGGCCTTTTTGAAAGGGATTTTTATAAGGGTGAGGAGTATACACGAGGCTTTCTCCAGGGGCGAACAAAGTTTTACATCAACCCGCATTGGTCCTACACTGCGCGGTAATAAAGCGAGGTAAAACAAGTCATGCGTGTACTGGGTATTGAAACTTCCTGCGATGAAACCGGCATCGCCATTTACGACGATGAAAAAGGTTTGTTAGCCAACCAATTGTATAGTCAGGTGAAATTGCACGCTGACTACGGCGGCGTCGTGCCTGAACTGGCCTCCCGCGATCACGTGCGCAAAACCGTACCGTTGATCCAGGCGGCGCTAAAGGAGTCTGGCTTAACGGCAAAAGACATTGATGCTGTGGCCTATACCGCAGGCCCTGGATTAGTCGGCGCACTGCTGGTTGGCGCAACCGTGGGGCGTTCTCTGGCGTTTGCCTGGAACGTTCCGGCAATCCCGGTACACCATATGGAAGGGCATCTGTTAGCGCCGATGCTGGAAGATAACCCGCCTGAATTTCCGTTTGTCGCGCTGCTGGTGTCCGGCGGTCATACGCAGTTAATCAGCGTGACTGGCATTGGTCAGTACGAGCTGCTCGGCGAGTCTATCGATGATGCCGCCGGTGAAGCGTTTGATAAAACCGCGAAGCTGCTGGGGCTGGATTATCCTGGCGGACCGTTACTGTCGAAAATGGCGGCTCAGGGTACTGCCGGGCGCTTTGTTTTCCCGCGTCCGATGACCGACCGTCCGGGGCTGGATTTCAGCTTTTCTGGTCTGAAAACCTTTGCGGCGAACACGATTCGTGACAACGGCACCGACGACCAGACGCGTGCTGATATCGCCCGGGCCTTTGAAGATGCGGTGGTCGATACGTTGATGATTAAGTGTAAGCGAGCGTTGGATCAGACGGGCTTTAAGCGACTGGTCATGGCGGGCGGCGTGAGTGCTAACCGCACGTTACGGGCGAAGCTGGCGGAAATGATGAAAAAACGCCGCGGCGAAGTGTTCTACGCGCGTCCGGAGTTTTGTACTGATAACGGCGCGATGATCGCCTATGCCGGAATGGTGCGGTTTAAAGCAGGCGCGACGGCGGATCTCGGCGTTAGCGTGCGTCCGCGCTGGCCGCTGGCGGAGTTACCGGCTGCGTAAAACTATTGGGTGCCGGAGAGCAATTTCCGGCACGTCCTCACTTAAAGCAACACCACGGGCATCCACAGTAAGCCGGTAATCACCAGCAACACGAGGAATATCAGCCCAAAAATCGCCCCCAGTCGCCAGTAATCCGCCGTTGGCAGATAACCACTACCGTAGTAAATCGGACTGGGTCCGGTGGCGTATGGTGTAAGAATGCTCCCCAGACCAATTGCCGCGCCAACCATCAGGCAGAACACCGGCAGCGGGATTTCCGGCATCGCCAGCGCAGCGGCAATCATCATCGGTGCGAGGGCGGAGGTATACGCCGTGGCGCTGGCGAAAAAGTAGCGCAGCAGATAAAACACCACAATCAACGCCACCATCACCATCGTTGGCGAATAACCGCTTAAGCTGCCTGCTAACAGTTTGCCAAACCAGCTAATAAAACCAGTGTTGTTGAGTCCGGTAGCGAGGGTGATAAGCGAGGCCAGCCAGAAGAAAACGTTCCACGCCGCTTTATTACTGACAATGTCGTCCCAACTGATAATGCGCAGAAGCAGCATCAGTGCCACCACGCTGTAACCGACCATCGCGGCATCGATATAATCACCGCCGAAAATCCACAGCACCAGCGCGCCTACCATCAGCCCCAGCATCCGTTTTTCACGCGAACAGAGCGGGCCCATTGCCTGCAGTTCCGTCTCTGCCCAGCGCGGCACCTGATCGCCAGACTTCAGTACCGGCGGGTACAGCACATAAGCCAGCCAGGGAACCAGCAGCACCAGCAAAATACTGAGCGGCAACATCCCGAGGAACCAGTCGCCCCAACTCAGCGTGGCGTGAGATGCGCTTTTCATCAGTCCAATTAACAGCAAGTTTGGTGCCATCGCCGTCAAGAAAATGGCGCTGGTCACGCAGTCGGCAACAATCCCCATCCACATGATGTACGAGCCAATGCTGCGCGAACTGCTGTCGTTTGGTTGTGATTGATAGAGCGGTGGCAGGTTACGGATGATGGGATAGATAATCCCCGCACCACGCGCCGAGTTGGACGGTGTTACAGGTGCGAGGATCAGCTCGGAGAACATCACCGCATAGCCGAGAAACAGCGTGCGATGTCCCATCTTTTTCACCAGAATCAGCGCAATGCGGCGTCCAAGCCCGGTTTTTTCATAGCCTGTGCCAAACATAAAGGCGGCGAAAATGAGCCAGATAACCGAATTAGAAAAACCAGAAACTGCCCAGGAGAGGGATTTGGCGGTGAACTTAAAGCCTGGCTGGGCGAGCTGTTCGGGGCTGAACAGCAGCCAGGGAGAGAGTATGGCGATGATGGAGATACCCACCATCGCCACCACGGCACCCGGCACGGGTTCGAGGATCAGTCCAACGATCACGCCAGTAAAAACGGCAAAGTAGAGCCAGGTATGACTCTCCAGCCCTGCGGGAACCGGAATTAGAGCAATAATGGCGATGACCGCCAGCGGCGCAAGGTATCGCCACCATTCAGTGGAAGGTTTCATCGTGTTATGCCTGCGAAAAAGGAGAGGGGGCGAGCCTCTCCGGGAGGGTTATTTGATGTAATGGACGTGCTCGCAGATCTCTTCCACGATGGGATCGCGGCGTTCGGCGAACAGCTTTTTGTTTTCGGCTATCAGATTGTTGCCGTGGGTATCAATAGAGACAATCAGCGGGCCGAACTCTTTGACCCGGCAGACCCACAGCGACTCCGGCATTCCGAGCTCTGTCCAGTGCACTTCTTCAATCTCTTCCACCTGGGTTGCCGCCAGCACCGCGCAGCCTGCCGGGAAAATCACATGTAGCGCCTTGAATTTCTGGCAGCCTTCTTCGGTCAGCGGCCCCATTCCGCCTTTGCCAACCACCAGTTTCACGCCGGTCTGCTCGATAAATTCACGTTCAAAACTTTCCATACGCATACTGGTTGTCGGGCCAACGGAAACCATCTCCCATTTATCGCCGTTTTTGCGCACGATGGGGCCAGCGTGGAAAATCGCTTTGCCGTTGAGATCGTAAGGGATCGGACGTTTCAGTTCGATCAAGCGGCGGTGACAAACGTCACGGCAGGTCACCAGCGTACCGGTCAGGTAGATCACATCGCCGACGCGAATATCTTGCAGATCTTCAGCTTTGATCGGGGTTGTCAGGATCTTTTTCATAACGCGCTCCGGGTGTGAGACAGATTTTCAAAGGTGAGATCGGCATGAACCAGCAGTGTGCCGCGACGATGCGCCCAGCAGCCGGTAGAGACAGCAACGCCGATGGTTGACGGATGGCGGGCGGCAGATTCGATATGTACGCCCATCACTGAACTGTTGCCAGTCAGCCCTTGTGGACCAATCCCCAGACGGTTGAGTCCTTCTTCCAGGCGTAGCTCCAGTTCTGCCGCTTTTGGATTGGGATGGCGGCTGCCAATCGGGCGCAAAATGGCTTTACGCGAGAGTACGGTGGCGGTTTCCACCGAGGTGGCGATGCCCACGCCCACCAGTACCGGTGGACAGGCGTTTACGGCGAGGGTGGAGATATTTTCGAAGACGAATTTCACCACGCCTTCGTAGCCTTCTGACGGCATTAACACTTTCGAGCGGCCAGGTAGCGTGCAGCCGCCACCTGCCATGTAAACGTCGATTTCCGCATCGTCATTGTCGGGGATGATGTCCCAGGTGACCCACGGTACGCCGCTACCGGTATTTTTGCCGGTGTTTACTTCGTCAAAAATTTCTACCGCATTGTGACGTAGTGGCGCTTTGACGGTTGCCTCTTCCACGGCTTGTTTGAGTATGCTTTGCAGCTCGCCAAGCAGTGGGAAGCGGGAACCGACTTTAACGAAGAACATAATCTCCCCGGTGTCCTGACAGGCAGGACGATTCAGGTCAATCGCTTTTTGCATGTTGTCGAACATCGTATGGTAGATAATTTTCCCCATCGACGACGTTTCGGCATCCTTTAGCTGTTTTAGTTTATCCACCACGTCATCAGGCATTCGGGTAGAAATCATGGCGGTAAAGTTAGCGACAATCTCTGTCAACTTATTCACTGCCTGTTGCTTATTACTTTCGCTCATCATGGCAACTCCAGTTTTTGTATTTGTCTGGAAAAATTCACCGCCACAAACTACCACTAAAAATGTGGTTTTATATTTTTTGCCACCGTGAATATGTAATTAACAGTTCGTGAATCAACGCGAAAATAAGAATGAATATTGCGCCAGAGCAGGGAATGGCAATGTTTTGCGAAATACACTGCGCTTATCACAACTGCGGATAATTAACGATGCTGAATAGCTGGCCTTTAGCCAAAGACTTGCAGGTACGGTAATGCTGCCAACTTACTGATTTAGTGTATGATGGTGATTTTAAGGTGCTTGCGTGGCTTCCATTTCCATCAGATGTCCTTCCTGCTCCGCTACTGAAGGCGTGGTGCGTAACGGCAAAAGCACTGCCGGACATCAGCGCTATCTCTGCTCTCATTGCCGTAAAACATGGCAACTACAGTTCACTTACACCGCCTCTCAGCCCGGTACGCACCAGAAA
>NZ_MECT01000057.1:0-9226 GCF_001722145.1 Shigella sp. FC1544 | reverse complement strand
CCACACTGGAGCGTCTTCTGAGCCTGCTGTCGGCCTTTGAGGTCGTGGTATGGATGACGGATGGCTGGCCGCTGTATGAATCACGCCTGAAGGGAAAGCTGCACGTTATCAGCAAGCGTTACACTCAGCGCATTGAGCGACATAATCTGAATCTGAGACAACATCTGGCAAGGCTGGGACGGAAGTCACTGTCGTTCTCAAAATCGGTGGAGCTGCATGACAAGGTCATCGGGCATTATCTGAACATAAAACACTATCAGTAAGTTGGAGTCATTACCAAGCCAACCTTAAGAACTTAAGGTTGGCTTAATTTTGCTTTGCGAGCATATGCGCACTTTGTTCGATGGAAACACCGTGATGTTGAAGCGCCTACTAAAAAGACCCTCTTTGAATTTACTCGCCTGGCTATTGTTGGCCGCTTTTTATATCTCTATCTGCCTGAATATTGCCTTTTTTAAACAGGTGTTGCAGGCGCTGCCGCTGGATTCGCTGCATAACGTACTGGTTTTCTTGTCGATGCCGGTCGTCGCTTTCAGCGTGATTAATATTGTCCTGACACTAAGCTCTTTCTTATGGCTTAATCGACCACTGGCCTGCCTGTTTATTCTGGTTGGCGCGGCTGCACAATATTTCATAATGACTTACGGCATCGTCATCGACCGCTCGATGATTGCCAATATTATTGATACCACTCCGGCAGAAAGTTATGCGCTGATGACACCGCAAATGTTATTAACGCTGGGATTCAGCGGCGTGCTTGCTGCGCTGATTGCCTGCTGGATAAAAATCAAACCTGCCACCTCGCGTCTACGCAGTGTTCTTTTCCGTGGAGCCAATATTCTGGTTTCTGTACTACTGATTTTGCTGGTCGCCGCACTGTTTTATAAAGACTACGCCTCGTTGTTCCGCAATAACAAAGAGCTGGTGAAATCCTTAAGCCCCTCTAACAGCATTGTTGCCAGCTGGTCATGGTACTCCCATCAGCGACTGGCAAATCTACCGCTGGTGCGAATTGGTGAAGACGCCCACCGCAACCCGTTAATGCAGAACGAAAAACGTAAAAATTTGACCATCCTGATTGTCGGCGAAACCTCGCGGGCGGAGAACTTCTCCCTCAACGGCTACCCGCGTGAAACTAACCCGCGGCTGGCGAAAGATAACGTGGTCTATTTCCCTAATACCGCATCTTGCGGCACGGCAACGGCAGTTTCAGTACCGTGCATGTTCTCGGATATGCCGCGTGAGCATTACAAAGAAGAGCTGGCACAGCACCAGGAAGGCGTGCTGGATATCATTCAGCGAGCGGGCATCAACGTGCTGTGGAATGACAACGATGGCGGCTGTAAAGGTGCCTGCGACCGCGTGCCTCACCAGAACGTCACCGCGCTGAATCTGCCTGGTCAGTGCATCAACGGCGAATGCTATGACGAAGTGCTGTTCCACGGGCTGGAAGAGTACATCAATAACCTGCAGGGTGATGGCGTGATTGTCTTACACACCATCGGCAGCCACGGTCCGACCTATTACAACCGCTATCCGCCGCAGTTCAGGAAATTTACCCCAACCTGCGACACCAATGAGATCCAGACCTGTACCAAAGAGCAACTGGTGAACACTTACGACAACACGCTGGTTTACGTCGACTATATTGTTGATAAAGCGATTAATCTGCTGAAAGAACATCAGGATAAATTTACCACCAGCCTGGTTTATCTTTCTGACCACGGTGAATCGTTAGGTGAAAATGGCATCTATCTGCACGGTCTGCCTTATGCCATCGCCCCTGATAGCCAAAAACAGGTGCCGATGCTGCTGTGGCTGTCGGAGGATTATCAAAAACGGTATCAGGTTGACCAGAACTGCCTGCAAAAACAGGCGCAAACGCAACACTATTCACAAGACAATTTATTCTCCACGCTATTGGGATTAACTGGCGTTGAGACGAAGTATTACCAGGCTGCGGATGATATTCTGCAAACTTGCAGGAGAGTGAGTAAATGAAAATTCTGATTGTTGAAGACGATACGCTGTTATTGCAGGGACTGATTCTGGCGGCGCAAACCGAAGGCTACGCGTGCGATGGCGTGACAACCGCGCGGATGGCGGAACAAAGCCTTGAAGCCGGTCATTACAGCCTGGTGGTACTGGATTTAGGGTTACCCGACGAAGATGGACTGCATTTTCTCGCCCGTATCCGGCAGAAAAAATATACCCTGCCGGTACTGATCCTCACCGCTCGCGATACGCTGACCGACAAAATCGCCGGGCTGGATGTCGGTGCCGATGACTATCTGGTGAAGCCTTTTGCGCTGGAAGAGTTACACGCCCGTATCCGCGCCCTGCTACGACGCCATAATAATCAGGGCGAAAGTGAGCTGATTGTTGGCAATCTGACGCTGAATATGGGTCGCCGTCAGGTATGGATGGGCGGTGAAGAGTTGATTCTGACGCCCAAAGAATATGCTCTGCTGTCACGGTTAATGCTCAAAACAGGCAGTCCGGTACATCGGGAAATTCTCTACAACGACATCTATAACTGGGACAATGAACCCTCGACCAACACCCTGGAAGTGCATATCCACAATCTGCGCGACAAAGTGGGCAAAGCCCGTATCCGCACCGTGCGCGGCTTTGGCTATATGCTGGTCGCGAATGAGGAAAACTAATTGAATCTGATGCGTTTTCTGCGCCGACCAATATCGCTGCGCCAACGGCTGATATTGACTATCGGGGCCATTTTGTTGGTGTTTGAGCTGATCAGCGTCTTCTGGCTATGGCATGAAAGTACCGAGCAGATTCAGCTGTTTGAGCAGGCGCTACGCGACAATCGCAACAACGATCGCCACATCATGCGTGAGATCCGCGAGGCGGTCGCCAGCCTGATTGTCCCCGGCGTCTTTATGGTCAGCCTGACGCTATTTATCTGCTATCAGGCGGTACGCCGCATCACCCGCCCGCTGGCGGAGCTGCAAAAAGAGCTGGAAGCGCGCACTGCCGACAACTTAACGCCCATTGCCATTCACAGCGCCACCCTCGAAATCGAAGCGGTGGTTTCGGCGTTGAACGATCTGGTCAGTCGCCTGACCAGCACGCTGGATAACGAAAGGTTGTTTACCGCTGACGTCGCGCACGAACTGCGAACGCCACTGGCGGGGGTGCGTTTGCATCTGGAACTGCTGGCGAAAACGCATCACATTGATGTAGCACCGTTAGTGGCACGGCTTGATCAGATGATGGAGAGCGTCTCCCAGCTGCTGCAACTGGCGCGTGCCGGACAGTCATTTTCTTCCGGTAATTATCAACATGTAAAACTGCTGGAAGATGTCATTCTCCCCTCGTATGACGAACTCAGTACCATGCTCGACCAGCGACAGCAAACCCTGCTATTGCCAGAGAGCGCCGCCGACATCACCGTTCAGGGTGATGCAACCCTGCTGCGGATGTTATTGCGAAACCTGGTAGAAAACGCCCATCGTTACAGCCCGCAAGGCAGCAACATTATGATTAAACTGCAAGAAGATGGCGGAGCGGTCATGGCAGTTGAAGATGAAGGACCAGGTATTGATGAGAGTAAATGCGGGGAGTTGAGTAAAGCGTTTGTACGTATGGACAGCCGTTATGGCGGGATTGGTCTGGGGTTAAGTATTGTCAGCCGCATTACACAGTTGCATCACGGGCAGTTTTTCCTGCAAAACCGGCAAGAGACTTCCGGCACGCGGGCCAGGGTACGGCTGAAGAAAGATCAGAACGTGGCAAACCAGATATAAAGAAAGCTGCTGACCACCAGCACGCTGAACACGGTAGTTAAACTTTCATAAACACGGTTTTTCATTGCACTCTCCTCCGTTAACCTGGAGGAGAGTATGCGCGTCAGAGATTAAGTGAACCTTAAGAGTTCAATTGGCCTGATAAGACAGCGTCACATCAGGCCATCCGTTTCAGCTTATTCATCAATTCGCGGATGTTGCTGCACCAGGCGGGTACGTTTCGCCTGCAAATCGGCAATCTCGTGGTCAATATTATCGATTTTCTGCTCGATATTATCGTAATGCTCGACGAGAATTTCCTTCGCTTCCTGTATATCTGACGCCGCCGGTGTCGCACCTTTCAACGGACGATTTGCCGTCTCTTTCATGGTTACGCCGGTGATTAAACCAATCACCGCCACTACCATCAGGTAATAGGCAGGCATCATCAGATTCTGCGAGCTTTCGACCAGCCAGGCCGCCAGTGTTGGCGTCAGACCGGCAACCAGCACCGAAATATTAAATGCCGCCGCCAGCGCGCTGTAACGGATATGCGTCGGGAACATCGCTGGCAAGGTAGAAGCCATAACGCCCGTAAAGCAGTTAAGGATCACCGCCAGCATCAGTAACCCGGCAAAAATCAGGCCGATGACGTTACTGTTAATCAGAATAAACGCCGGGATCGCCAACACAAACAGGGCAACACTACCAAGTAGCACAAACGGACGACGGCCAAAACGGTCACTCAGCAAGCCCATCACCGGCTGGACAAACAGCATACCGATCATAATGGCGATAATAATCAGCACCCCGTGGTCTTCGGAGTAATGCAGGTTATGCGACAAATAACTCGGCATATAGGTCAGCAACATGTAGTAAGTCACGTTGGTGGCAATTACCAGACCAATACATGTCAACAGGCTGCGCCAGTATTTAGTGGCAATCTCTTTAAACGAGACTTTCGGGCCATCCTGCAAACCTTCGCGGTCGCCCTGTTCCAGTTTATCAACATGCTGCTGGAACGCCGGAGTTTCTTCCAGCGCATGGCGCAGGTAAAGCCCGATAATCCCTAACGGCAGAGCAATAAAGAACGGAATACGCCAGCCCCAGTCGAGGAAGTTCGCTTCGCCGACAATGGTCGAAATTAACACCACCACGCCCGCACCCAGCACAAACCCGGCAATAGAACCGAAGTCCAGCCAGCTGCCCATAAAGCCACGTTTACGGTCAGGGGAGTATTCCGCAACAAATATCGACGCCCCGGTATATTCACCGCCGACCGAGAAACCTTGTGCCATCTTACAGATCAACAGCAGAATCGGTGCCCAAATACCAATCGTGTCGTAGGACGGTATTAAGCCAATACAGAACGTACTGATCGACATAATCACAATAGTGATAGCGAGGATCTTCTGGCGACCATATTTATCGCCCAACATACCAAAGAAGAGTCCGCCAAGCGGTCGAATCAGAAAGGGAACGGAGAAAGTGGCAAGTGCAGCAACCATCTGCACGCTGGGGTCAGCCCCCGGGAAAAAAACTTTACCTAATGCGTAAGCAACAAAACCATAAACACCAAAATCGAACCATTCCATTGCATTACCCAGTGATGCTGCGGTAATGGCTTTACGCAGTTTACTGTCATTAATAATGGTGACATCACGAAGGGTAATCGGTTTTACTTTTTTCCTTTTCAGCATAGCTTTCCTCGCAGAGTTGGCCCATTTCCGCAAACGCCAGAAAAATCAGCGCGACGGCCGCAAAAGGGGAGCGGGAATTGCAGGATGCAATCTCTGTAACAAGCGTAGCGGGTTTGCTTACACCCTCCGGTTAAGGAATGTACAATCAAACCAGTTGACGCCTGAATTGGGCAGTTAATGACCTTTTTACCCTACCAGTGTTTAAATTTGTGATCAACTTCACACATGGATTTCGTTTAGGACATCATTGATGTAACTGATTATTTACGCCAAATTTACAGAGAAGATTTCCTCGACCATTGCCCCCACCAAACGCTGCGCTGAACAGAGTCGTGGCATCCCCAGCGCGACAGTTTGCCAACGTTGGGTCACTGACCAGCAAACGGGTTGTTTATCTGCCGTGGTCCACTTTCCCAGCCAACTTAAAAAATCAGCATGATCCCCGCCCGTCGGAACGGTCGAAGAGGCAAACCACTGATGGTAATAGTGACGCGTGGTCGGGGCCGCATTGATACTCTCTGCCAGATGTTGTGTCGCTTTCACGCGCAAATCACCCAGCAGCAACGCCACCGCTTGCGGGCTTCCCAGACGACAGGCATCGCCAAATGCCCCCCAACGCAACTCTTCGAGAACGATAAAACAGCGCCCAGGCAACGACCAGGCGTTATACGCCCCAGCACGCCAGCGGGTAAAAATTTGCTCGCTCTGATCACCTGCCTGCACCAGTAGGCCTCGTTGCGTTAACGCCTTTTCCTTCCAGCGACAACGGGCTGAAAACCACTCATACAAGGCGGCAATTTGCTGGGGGAGCTCCGGGAAAGCAGAGTGCTGGCGGTGATCCATTTTTTGCAGCAGCGCCAGATGCTGCGCGATCTGCGTCAGCGCCAGATGACCGGGATCCAGCATCGACGCCAGTTTTTCCACCATTGTCAGTCGCAGGCTAAGCGGCGCATTTAACATGCCGCCGTTCGTCCATGTCTGAAGCTGCACACGCGAAAGAAGTTCCTGCATCAGTCGTTCACGAAACTGCTGCTGATGGGCTTGTGGAAGGCGGGCATCATCGCCCTGCGCCAGATCCACTAAAAAGCGGGGATAAACCGACTCCAGCACGCGACCGGGGCCGTCCAGTAACGTCTTGGTCAATATCGTTCTGCCGTGAAAAGTGTTTGAATATCATCGCGTAACAGCTGGGCGTCGGTGTAAATCCAGCCGTGAGTCATCACAGTCTGCTGCAATTGCTGCTGCATCAGCCTGACCACCGATTCATTTTGTTGACGCAGAGCCAGGCTTTCGCGTAAACGCGTCTGTAATTTCGTCAAACATGAAGCGAACTCAGCGAAAAAAGTATTCATGCCTGCCGTAACAGATTCATCGACCTGCTCTGCCAGAACTTTAGCCATTTGTTGGCAATAAAGATCGACTTCTGCGCTTAATGCTCGTTGCAACACACTGTAATCAACCGTTTCTGTCGGGGATTTCTCATTTCCCCGTCCCCAGTCGGGCTGATTCAACCAGCGCGAAAAAGTCTCACGCACAACGCCTAAACGCGTGCTCTGCTCGTCCGTTGCCTCCTGGCGCGAAATGACTTCACTGAACAGCTGGCGAGTGTTGACGTGGGGAACTACTCCGTGAAAAACAGGAAAATGAAACCCAGGACGAAACCCTGACTCGCTCAATTCCATTTTGACTTGTTGCTCAATGGGCCGAATAACATCGGTTAACACCCGGCAAAAGGTGGATTCAAGCTCGGCAAAACGCAGCGTAAAGTCGCGACTGATGGTGTTCTGCGCCGTCTGTAACAGTGTCTCACAGCAGGTACGAATCTCGCTTAACGGCTGCGAATCATCCTGAAACAAGGCGGCTAACTGCGCATTCAGCGCATCTTGCTGTTGACGCAGAAAGTGGTTGGCGGAGGTCAGGGCCAGCTCGATTTCATGTTTAATCTCGCCGCTCACCTGCGCCTGATTGAGTTGCAATAGCTGCAAACTTTCTTCGACCTGATGGATATTTTGCCGCAATTGTTCACAAGCGACGTTTAACCCGTGCGCACGAAAATCCAGGTATTCCCGCGCCTGCTGCGCGTAATTCAACAGTTTATGCGCAGCAGATCGCAGAGCATACAATGAGGCGTTAGCGTAAGCGGCATGAAGCAACGCCTGAATTGGCTGGGCGAACAGCGAATCTTCCCACAACTGATCGGCAGCATGACGAATATGTTCGAGGTCCGCCAGATCGGCATGACGCCAGCGCCTGCCGAGCGCGGCATGGGCAAAATCTTCCACCCAGCGTTGTTGCTCTGGCGCTGGTAACTTACCGTTGTTGGCTAACTCATAGCGCGCCCGATTCGCCAGGTAGCCCCACATCGACGACACCGGAAATATCTGCTGTGGCGTAATACAGCCTTTCATCAGCGTCCCGGAAATCAGTGCCCGCACCTGGTCGGCGTCGTCACTGTTACGATCCTGTTGATCGAACTTATTGACCAGCACATACAGCGGCACCGATTGCCCCACCGCCAAAATCGCCTCACGGACCTCTTCATCAGAGATCGATTTCAGTTGCGTATAATCCAGCACCGCCAGTACCGCCGAGGCGCGTGCCAGCTGCTGGTTAAGCATTTTTTGCAGATGCGGTTGCCCGGCTTCATTTGGCCCGGGGGTATCCAGTAACGTCAACTGACCGGGATAACTTTCCAGCCCCGCCAGATGGACAAACTCCACTTCAATCACGGGAATATGCTCAATGGCGGCGTAAGCAGAAAAAGGAAAATCGACGTCCAGCGCCTTCGCCAGTCGCACTAAATCATTCAAACTTTTCAGACAATGAAAAATAGGCTGGGCACCCAGATAATATTTTTCGAAAGCGACGCCATTTTCGATCCGCTGCATAAGCGCACGCATATCTTTATCTATTTCCAGCACATCGGTCAGATGCTTAATATCGCAATCACGCAGGCGCTGTTGTAATTGTTGAATTAAACAATCGATTGGCGCGACATGTGAAAAATGCAGTACCGGTTCCTTTTGCCCGGGCGTATGGCGAATAAGCGTCGGCAGCGCAGTCATTGGGCGATTACGATTAGGCAGAACCTCCGTACCAACAATGGCATTAATGGTGGTTGATTTCCCTGCTTTCATAGTACCGACAATCGCCAGCACCATTTCCAGTCGGGAAATTTTACGCAACTCATTATTCAGCATCGCGTAACGTTCGGCGATATTAGGCTGACTCCAGGGTAAAGCCAGTTGTGCCGCATCGTCTCCGGGTACAGAGAGAGGCATTTTTTCCAGTAACTGCAACTGTTGGCGAGAAAGCTGTAACAGGCGTTCAGCCTCCTGACTTAACTCATACAGGGTCTGTGTGTACATAGAAAATTCTTCCTTAAAGCAAATTTTGTTACTTTTATTTAGCCAGATTGTTTTTGAGTTCTGTTTTCGGCTTTTATAATTACTGCAAGAAATAATTGGTAATGACTCCAACTTACTGATAGTGTTTTATGTTCAGATAATGCCCGATGACCTTGTCATGCAGCTCCACCGATTTTGAGAACGACAGTGACTTCCGTCCCAGCCTTGCCAGATGTTGTCTCAGATTCAGATTATGTCGCTCAATGCGCTGAGTGTAACGCTTGCTGATAACGTGCAGCTTTCCCTTCAGGCGTGATTCATACAGCGGCCAGCCATCCGTCATCCATACCACGACCTCAAAGGCCGACAGCAGGCTCAGAAGACGCTCCAGTGTGGCCAGAGTGCGTTCACCGAAGACGTGCGCCACAACCGT
>NZ_MECT01000056.1:0-9242 GCF_001722145.1 Shigella sp. FC1544 | reverse complement strand
GGCTACGTCGGTGCTAAATCACGTCAGCGCTGGCTGTTTTACGCGTATGACAGGATACGGAGGACGGTTGTGGCGCACGTCTTCGGTGAACGCACTCTGACCACACTGGAGCGTCTTCTGAGCCTGCTGTCGGCCTTTGAGGTCGTGGTATGGATGACGGATGGCTGGCCGCTGTATGAATCACGCCTGAAGGGAAAGCTGCACGTTATCAGCAAGCGTTACACTCAGCGCATTGAGCGACATAATCTGAATCTGAGACAACATCTGGCAAGGCTGGGACGGAAGTCACTGTCGTTCTCAAAATCGGTGGAGCTGCATGACAAGGTCATCGGGCATTATCTGAACATAAAACACTATCAGTAAGTTGGAGTCATTGCCGGACAAACGGCCCCCGCGCTGTCAGAAGCAAAGTGCACCACCACCACCTGTGCGGCACCGGTGACCTCGGAAAGCTGCGCGCTGGATTTAGGTTCTGCGGAAGCAAAAGCGTGGATTGGTGTTGAAAACCCGCATCGCGCAGACGTATTAACAGAACTGCGTCGCAGCACCGTGGCCCGCGTTTGTACCGGTCGTGCCGGTCCGCGTCCGCGTACCCAGGCGTTGCTGCGTTTCCTGGCCGATCACTCTCGTTCGAAAGATACCGTACTGAAAGAAGTGCCGGAAGAGTGGGTGAAAGCGCAGGGCTTGCTGGAAGTACGCTCCGAAATTAGCGACAAAAATCTCTACCTGACTCGCCCGGATATGGGCCGCCGCCTGTGTGCAGAAGCTGTTGAAGCGCTGAAAGCACAGTGTGTTGCTAATCCGGACGTACAGGTCGTTATTTCTGATGGCCTGTCAACTGATGCCATCACCGTGAACTACGAAGAGATCCTGCCGCCGCTGATGGCGGGCCTGAAACAGGCCGGGCTGAAAGTCGGCACGCCATTCTTTGTTCGTTATGGTCGCGTGAAGATTGAAGATCAGATCGGTGAGATCCTCGGCGCGAAAGTGGTGATCCTGCTGGTGGGGGAACGTCCGGGGTTGGGTCAGTCAGAAAGCCTCTCCTGTTACGCCGTTTACTCGCCGCGTATGGCGACCACCGTTGAGGCCGATCGCACCTGCATCTCTAACATTCACCAGGGCGGCACGCCGCCGGTTGAAGCCGCAGCCGTCATTGTGGATTTGGCGAAACGTATGCTGGAGCAGAAAGCATCCGGCATCAACATGACCCGATAAGGAGGCATCATGCCAGCTTTAGATTTGATTCGACCGTCGGTAACCGCCATGCGGGTGATTGCCTCCGTTAACGCTGAATTTGCGCGTGAACTAAAATTGCCGCCGCATATTCGTAGCCTCGGGCTGATTTCTGCTGATTCCGATGACGTCACCTACATTGCGGCTGACGAAGCGACCAAGCAGGCGATGGTCGAAGTGGTATATGGCCGCTCGCTGTATGCGGGAGCAGCACACGGACCGTCACCGACTGCCGGTGAAGTGCTGATTATGCTTGGTGGGCCAAACCCGGCGGAAGTGCGTGCTGGTCTGGATGCGATGGTTGCGCATATTGAAAATGGCGCTGCTTTCCAGTGGGCTAATGACGCAGAAAACACCGCATTCCTGGCACATGTAGTTTCGCGTACCGGTTCTTATCTCTCATCAACCGCCGGGATCACGCTTGGCGATCCGATGGCGTATCTGGTGGCACCGCCGCTGGAAGCGACCTACGGCATTGATGCAGCGTTGAAATCTGCCGACGTACAGCTGGTGACCTATGTCCCGCCACCGTCTGAAACCAACTACTCGGCAGCATTTTTAACCGGGAGCCAGGCCGCGTGTAAAGCAGCCTGTAACGCCTTTACCGATGCAGTGCTGGAAATCGCGCGTAATCCAATCCAGCGTGCGTAACGGAGGTTGCCGATGATCAATGCACTGGGATTGCTGGAAGTGGACGGCATGGTCGCCGCGATAGATGCAGCGGATGCCATGCTCAAAGCAGCTAACGTTCGTCTGCTCAGTCACGAAGTGCTTGACCCTGGTCGCTTAACGCTGGTGGTGGAAGGCGATCTGGCGGCGTGTCGTGCGGCGCTGGACGCAGGTTGTGCTGCCGCGATGCGTACCGGGCGTGTCATCAGCCGCAAGGAGAGCGGTCGGCCAGACGATGACACCCAGTGGCTGGTTACTGGCTTTAACCGCCAGCCGAAGCAACCCGTAAGGGAACCCGACGCGCCAGTTATCGTCGCGGAATCTGCTGACGAGTTGTTGGCGCTGTTAACATCAGTACGTCAGGGAATGACGGCAGGAGAAGTGGCTGCCCACTTTGGCTGGCCGCTGGAAAAAGCCAGAAATGCGCTCGAACAGCTCTTTTCTGCCGGGACGTTACGTAAACGCAGTAGTCGTTATCGTCTCAAGCCCCATTAACCTGTCGGAGGTGCCGGGTGTCCTACAACACCCGGCATTAACATCATGAAAAAGACCCGTACAGCCAATTTGCACCATCTTTATCATGAACCCTTCCCCGAAAACCTGAAGCTCACGCCGAAGGTCGAAGTGGATAATGTTCATCAACGACAGACAACGGATGTCTATGAACATGCTTTAACGATTACCGCCTGGCAGCAGATTTACGATCAGCTGCATCCGGGCAAGTTTCATGGTGAGTTTACGGAAATTCTACTCGATGATATTCAGGTTTTTCGTGAATACACCGGTCTGGCGCTGCGTCAGTCGTGCCTGGTCTGGCCGAACTCGTTCTGGTTTGGCATTCCGGCGACGCGCGGTGAGCAGGGATTTATCGGTTCGCAATGTCTGGGAAGCGCGGAAATCGCCACCCGCCCTGGTGGCACTGAATTTGAACTGAGCACGCCGGATGATTACACGATCCTGGGCGTGGTGCTTTCTGAAGATGTCATCACCCGGCAGGCTAACTTTTTGCATAACCCGGATCGGGTATTACATATGCTGCGTAGCCAGTCGGCGCTGGAAGTGAAAGAGCAGCATAAAGCCGCGCTGTGGGGCTTTGTCCAACAGGCGCTGGCGACGTTTTGCGAGAACCCGGAAAATCTCCATCAGCCTGCAGTGCGAAAAGTGCTGGGGGATAATTTGCTAATGGCGATGGGGGCGATGCTGGAAGACGCGCAACCAATGGTGACGGCGGAAAGCATCAGTCATCAGAGTTACCGTAGATTACTTTCCCGCGCCCGTGAATATGTGCTGGAAAATATGTCTGAGCCGGTGACGGTGCTGGGCTTGTGTAATCAACTGCATGTCAGTCGCCGCACGCTACAAAACGCGTTTCACGCTATTTTAGGCATTGGCCCAAACGCGTGGCTGAAACGCATTCGCCTGAACGCCGTACGCCGCGAACTGATAAGCCCGTGGTCGCAAAGCACAACGGTAAAAGACGCCGCCATGCAGTGGGGATTCTGGCATCTGGGGCAATTTGTCACGGATTACCAGCAGCTGTTTGCCGAGAAGCCGTCGTTGACGTTGCATCAGCGGATGCGGGAATGGGGGTGAGGGAGTTACACCCAATCCCTGACCTTAATAAACTCACTTAACGCCGCTTCTGGGCTGCCATCTTTTGGCTGATAATCATACTCCCAGCGTACCAGTGGCGGCATTGACATCAGGATCGACTCGGTGCGCCCGCCAGTTTGCAGGCCAAACAGAGTGCCGCGATCCCAGACCAGATTGAACTCGACATAACGACCGCGACGGTAGAGCTGAAAATTGCGCTCGCGCTCGCCGTAGGCCATCGCTTTACGTCGCTCTACAATTGGTAAATAAGCGTCGGTGTAGCCTTTGCCTACCGCCTGCATAAAGGCAAAACAGTGGTCGAAATCTGGCGTGTTCAGATCATCAAAGAACAGCCCGCCAATACCGCGCTGTTCGTTGCGATGTTTGAGGTAGAAGTAATCGTCGCACCACTTTTTGTAACGGGGATAAACGTCTTCACCAAATGGCAGGCACAGGTCACGGGCGGTGCGGTGCCAGTGAATGGCGTCTTCTTCAAAACCATAGAAAGGGGTTAAATCGAAGCCGCCGCCAAACCACCAGACGGGCTCTGCACCCGGTTTTTCGGCAATAAAAAAACGCACATTCGCGTGGCTGGTGGGAACATACGGGTTATGCGGATGCACTACCAGTGAAACGCCCATCGCCTCGAAACTGCGCCCGGCAAGTTCCGGGCGATGAGCGGTGGCGGAAGCAGGCATCGCCTCGCCGTGGACGTGAGAAAAGTTGACGCCTGCCTGTTCGAAAACACCACCATTACGCAACACCCGACTACGCCCGCCGCCGCCAGCTTCGCGCTGCCAACTATCTTCGACAAATTCTGCGCCATCGACGGCGGTCAGCTGCTGACAAATCGTATCCTGAAGGTTGAGCAGAAACTGTTTAACCTGGTGTGCGTCGGGTTTCATAACTTATCGCTTTTTCGAATGTGCTTTCTGGTTGTCGAACCAGTGGAAATAACTGATCACGCCTTCAGCAATCGCTGTGGCGATTTTCTGACGAAACGCCGCCGTGCCTAACAGCCGCTCTTCTTCCGGGTTGGTGATAAACGAGGTTTCCACCAGCACCGAAGGAACCGACGGCGATTTCAACACCACAAACGCGGCTTGTTCGGTGTTGCGGCTGTGCAGTTTATGCACCGGCTTAATCTTTTTCAGAATATGCGAGCCAAGCGTCAGGCTGTTTTTAATAGTATCGGTTTGCACCAGATCAAACAGCACTTGCTGCAATAGGTGATCCTTGTCAGTCGCCTTTTTACCGGCAACTTCATCGGCGCGGTTTTCGCGTTCAGACAGGTATTTCGCCATTGCGCTACTTGCCCCACGGTTAGAGAGGGCAAATACCGAAGCACCGGCAGCTTTCGGGTTGGTAAAGCCATCGGCATGAATTGACATAAACAGATCTGCGCCATGTTTATGGGCGATTTCAACGCGATCGTAAAGTGGGATAAACGTATCGCCAGAACGCGTTAAACGCGCATCAATCCCATGATTACGCAAAATGGAACGGACGTTTTTAGCAATCGCCAGCACCACATGTTTTTCTTTCGAACCGTTGCGTCCGATCGCTCCGGTATCAATTCCGCCGTGGCCTGGATCGAGAACAACGACACGTTTGCCGCCAGATTTTTTGGCTTTCGGCTTGCTGTGTCCGTTGCTGGTTTTTAAAGGTTCGTCTTTGGCGATGGCTTGCGACATTCCTGACAACGTCAGGGCAGCCAAACCGGCTTTCAGCACCTGGCGGCGCGAAGTGAGTGTTTTTAGTGGTTTAAAAGTGCTCATACGGCCTGAGTTGTAATAATAAAGTTCCAGATGTTATATCGTATCGCGTAATCCGTTACGACGGTTTGATGTTGAGAATTGTTTTACTTTTCATTTCAATAGTTGACAACTCCCCATTATGCCACTTTTTCAACCGATTTTCGTCAGATATTGGCTAATTCTACCGTTCACGCCATAATCAGCCTTTTAACCCGCAAAAAGGTAACGAATACCATGGAGATACGCGTATTTCGCCAGGAAGATTTCGAAGAGGTCATCACCCTTTGGGAGCGTTGCGACTTGCTGCGTCCGTGGAACGATCCGGAAATGGACATCGAGCGTAAGATGAACCATGACGTCAGTTTGTTTTTGGTCGCTGAGGTGAACGGTGAAGTGGTCGGAACGGTGATGGGCGGTTATGACGGGCATCGCGGGTCTGCTTATTATCTTGGCGTGCATCCAGAGTTTCGTGGGCGTGGGATTGCCAATGCGTTGCTTAATCGGCTGGAGAAAAAGCTGATTGCTCGTGGCTGCCCGAAAATTCAGATCAATGTGCCGGAAGATAACGACATGGTGCTCGGAATGTATGAACGCCTGGGATATGAACACGCCGACATGCTGAGTCTGGGTAAGCGTTTGATTGAAGATGAAGAGTACTGAGTTCCATCCTGTCCATTATGATGCGCACGGACGCCTGCGTTTACCCTTGCTCTTCTGGCTTGTGCTATTGCTTCAGGCGCGAACCTGGGTGCTGTTTATCATTGCCGGTGCGTCGCGCGAGCAGGGTACTGCGCTGCTAAATCTGTTTTATCCCGATCATGATAATTTCTGGCTGGGGTTGATTCCCGGTATTCCGGCGGTGCTGGCGTTTTTGTTGAGCGGTCGGCGGGCTTCGTTTCCTCGCACCTGGCATGTGCTCTATTTTCTGTTGCTGTTGGCGCAGGTGGTTTTACTTTGCTGGCAACCGTGGCTGTGGCTGAACGGTGAATCCGTTAGCGGTATCGGTCTGGCGCTGGTAGTGGCGGATATTGTGGCGTTAATCTGGCTGCTGACCAATCGACGTTTACGCGCTTGTTTTAATGAAGAAAAAGAATAACGCAGAGGTGCGCTTTGTTTATGCCGGATGCGGCGTGAACGCCTTATCCGGCCTACAAAACATCGAAAATTCAATATATTGCAGGAGAAAGTAGGCCTGATAAGCGTAGCGCATCAGGCAATTTTGTGTTTGTCATCAACCTTTAACGGCACTTTTTGGTGAATTTGCACTCCAAGCAACGTTATTGAATAACCAAAGGAAGTGACATGAAATCGCTGCGTTTAATGTTATGCGCTATGCCGTTGATGCTGACCGGCTGTTCCACGATGTCGTCAGTTAACTGGTCGGCCGCTAACCCGTGGAACTGGTTTGGATCGTCCACCAAAGTGAGCGAGCAGGGCGTGGGTGAATTAACGGCGTCCACACCACTGCAAGAACAAGCCATTGCTGATGCGCTTGATGGCGATTATCGCCTGCGCAGCGGAATGAAAACCGCGAACGGCAACGTGGTGCGCTTTTTTGAAGTAATGAAAGGCGACAACGTGGCGATGGTGATTAACGGCGATCAAGGCACGATCAGTCGCATTGACGTGCTGGATAGCGATATTCCTGCTGACACCGGTGTTAAAATCGGTACACCGTTTAGCGACCTTTACAGCAAAGCATTTGGCAATTGCCAAAAAGCTGATGGTGATGATAATCGTGCCGTCGAATGTAAAGCCGAAGGCAGTCAACATATTAGCTACCAGTTCAGTGGGGAATGGCGTGGTCCTGAAGGGTTAATGCCTTCGGACGATACCCTGAAAAACTGGAAAGTCAGTAAAATTATCTGGCGGCGTTAATTTGCGTCTGAACAAACCGCCGCCGCGAAAAAACACGTAAAATAGCGCTCAACAATGCCACGGATTGCGTGGCATTCTTATTTTCAGGAGGAACAATGTCTCAGGTTCAGAGTGGCATTTTGCCAGAACATTGCCGCGCGGCGATTTGGATCGAAGCCAACGTGAAAGGGGAAGTTGACGCCCTGCGTGCGGCCAGTAAAACATTTGCCGACAAACTGGCAACTTTTGAAGCGAAATTCCCGGACGCGCATCTTGGTGCGGTGGTTGCCTTTGGTAACAACACCTGGCGCGCTCTGAGCGGCGGCGTTGGGGCAGAAGAGCTGAAAGATTTTCCGGGCTACGGTAAAGGCCTTGCGCCGACGACCCAGTTCGATGTGTTGATCCACATTCTTTCTCTGCGTCACGACGTAAACTTCTCTGTCGCTCAGGCGGCGATGGAAGCCTTTGGTGACTGCATTGAAGTGAAAGAAGAGATCCACGGCTTCCGTTGGGTGGAAGAGCGTGACCTGAGCGGCTTTGTTGACGGTACAGAAAACCCGGCGGGTGAAGAGACGCGCCGCGAAGTGGCGGTTATCAAAGACGGCGTGGATGCCGGCGGCAGCTATGTGTTTGTGCAGCGTTGGGAGCACAACCTGAAGCAGCTCAACCGGATGAGCGTTCACGATCAGGAGATGATGATCGGGCGCACCAAAGAGGCCAACGAAGAGATTGACGGCGACGAACGTCCGGAAACCTCTCACCTCACCCGCGTTGATCTGAAAGAAGATGGCAAAGGGCTGAAGATTGTTCGCCAGAGCCTGCCGTACGGCACCGCCAGTGGCACTCACGGTCTGTACTTCTGCGCCTACTGCGCGCGTCTGCATAACATTGAGCAGCAACTGCTGAGCATGTTTGGCGATACCGATGGTAAGCGTGATGCGATGTTGCGTTTCACCAAACCGGTAACCGGCGGCTATTACTTCGCGCCGTCGCCGGACAAGCTGATGGCGCTGTAAGCGTTTCTGATTCTATGATTAAAGGCCAGCCAGTAACAAAACTGACTGGCCTTTTTATTACTTTTGCTTCAACGCCGCATACACCTGATCAACTACCCAACCATAAGTTGCAATCGGTAACTGACCGCTTTCGAACATATTGGGATTTTTTTGTGGATCGGCAACTGGCGAATGGGGCTTGTTGCTTAACATCACAATCGCCATATGATTGACCGGATCGATAACGGTTACTGTCCCGGTCCAGCCAGTGTGACCGTAGGTTTGCGGGCTTGCCAGCGTGCCAAACGTCGGCGTCATGGTGGCATTACCATTCACGCGCCAGCCGAGGCCAAAAGTGGCATCTTCCTTAGAGCTGGTGGTGAACATCTTCACCGTTTCCGCACTGAACAGCTGCACATCGCCATAGCCCCCGCCGTTCAGCATCGTTTGCATTAACACCGCAATATCGCCGGTATTGGAAAACAAACCTGCGTGCCCGGAAACGCCGCCCATCGAATAAAAGGCTTTTTCATCGTGCACCTGACCCCAGAGAGTGGAGGTGCGGATATTCGGGAAATGGATCACGCCATCGCGGGTATTGCCGTTCAATTCCGTGGCGGCAATTTGTTGCGGTTTAAAGCCTTTCAGCAGCGGGTTAAATACCGTATGTGTCAGGCCGAGCGGGCGATAAATCGACTCTTCAACATAGCGGTCAAGCGGCTGACCGGTAACCGACTCGACGATAAATCCAAGCAGCATATAATCGACATCGCTGTAGATATGTTTGCTGCCGGGCTGATATTCCAGCGGCGTGCGCTTGATCATCTCCAGCGTCTGGCCTTTATCCTAGGAATATAACGCGCCCGCGACCGCTTTATTCGGGTATTGCGGATCTGCCGGGAAACCGCCGCTGTGATGCAGCAGGTCAGAAATCCGGGTGATGCTGCCAACTTACTGATTTAGTGTATGATGGTGTTTTTGAGGTGCTCCAGTGGCTTCTGTTTCTATCAGCTGTCCCTCCTGTTCAGCTACTGACGGGGTGGTGCGTAACGGCAAAAGCACTGCCGGACATCAGCGCTATCTCTGCTCTCACTGCCGTAAAACATGGCAACTGCAGTTCACTTACACCGCTTCTCAA
>NZ_MECT01000055.1:0-42343 GCF_001722145.1 Shigella sp. FC1544 | reverse complement strand
TCACTGATCGAAAGTTGATTTTCAAGAACCGTTCTGACAGCTTCGGCTTTGAACTCTTTAGAGTAACGTTGGTTTTTTCTGCTCATTATTAGCTCCTTCTGATGCCATTCTATTTCAGGAAGGAGTGTCCGTTAAACTCAGGCTACCTCAGTCATCGCCACGCATATCGCCAATAAACTGTAAGTTATCACTGTACTGATCGCTCCAGAACCACGGCGGCGGCAGTAGCGGTAGCCCTAACATTGCGGCAGCGGCAATTTGCGCCTGGTTATTGGCGTTTTCCCAGCTTTCGCAGCGGTGTAGTGCACCATTATCAAGACGAGTGATTGCCACATCGCCACCGGCAAAGATCGCGGGATCGCAGGTGCGGCAAGCCTCATCAATGACAATGCCATTGGCAGTATCAAGGTTGGCCTCGCGAGCCAGTTGCTCGTTGGCGCTGATACCAATACCGTAAATCACCACATCAGCCTGAAGCGTTTCCCCACTTTGCAGCGTCAGTTCTACTTTTTCACCATCGACCACATGTTCAATGGCATTATTGAGCAGAATGCGCACACCAGCCTGCTGGTGGCGCTGTAAAAGATAGCGTTGCACGGGCGGTGGTGCATTACGGCCCATGACGGTTGCCGCCAGTTCAATCACTGTCACCTTACATCTGCGCTGCGTGGCGCTGGCAGCCAGTTCCAGACCAATAGTTCCGGCACCGACAATCACGACTGACCGTTCGGGCTGCAGAACTTCTCGCAGTCTGGCGGCATCACCGGCATGGCGTAGGGTAAAGCAGCGTTCTCCCAGTGCATCAAGCAACGGCAGCGGTCGAGCTGCCGCGCCGGTTGCTATAAAAAGCTGATCCCAGTGCCAGCTTTCGCCGTTGGTTAACACTAACTCTCGTGTGTCGCGACCCAGCGTTTTGATGGTTACACCGGAATGCAGATGAACATTGTTTTCCTGCCACCAGTTAGCGGGTAACACCTGCTGTAACTGCGGGGAATCTTCCAGCAACATGGATTTCGAGAGTGGAGGTCGTTCATAAGGAAGATGTCGCTCATCGGAAAACAGATGCAGCTCACCGGTGAACCCTTGCTGGCGTAGCGAGGCCGCAGCCATTGCCGCCGCTTGCACGCCACCGACAATAATGATCGTTTTTTCTTTCATCGTGCTTCCTTAAAGATCCAGCCCAGCCGCTACGTGGCGAATGCCGCGAATCGCTAAACCCGCATCAGCGTTGATCATCACACCGCTTAATGCGCGATTATTGCGCCGCGATGCCAACATCACATACGGCCCCGTAAAATCCGCCGGTTGCGGGAAAAATTGCAGCGGTAAAATGGCGGCAATTTTCTCCGGCGTCAGAGACTGCATTATCGAGGTTTCACTTTGCCCGAGCGCCTGTGGGCCGCGCAGGTCGCTGGCCATACCACACGGGCCGACGCCATTCACCCGCACTTTCGGTGCCAGTTCATAAGCCAGTTGGCGAATAAGTCCGGTTGCGGCATGTTTACTGGCGGTGTACAGCGGGCCACCGCCGCCAGGATACCAGGCGGCATTTGACAGTGTGAAAATCATGCTGCCTTCACTGGCGATTAACGCCGGAGCGCAGGCTTTTGCGCCCAGCAGGTAACCGAGTACGTTGACGTTAAACAGCTCGTGGAAGCCGGTTTCGAGCGTCTCTGCGGGAGTATTAACCAGTGAGGCATTGTGATCCCAGATGCCTGCATTGCCGATAAAACAATCCAGCTTGCCGGAACGAGTCAGGATCTGATCGACCGCGCGTTGATAATCGGCATAACAGGTCACGTTACCTTCCACCGCCAGAATATGTTCGCCAAATCGCTGACGCAGACTGGCGACTTTTGCCGCCGACAGTTCCAGCGTGGCAACCTGCGCGCCTTCTTCGATAAATCGCTCGACCAGCGCCAGCCCTAATCCCGATCCGCCGCCGGTAATAAAAATGGACTCGTTATGCAGATCGCTCATGGCTGCGCCTCCGGTAAGTCGATGAAAATGTCACCACCTTCAACGTGTACTGGATAAGTGGTGAGCGGATCGGTGGCGGGCAGGCATAACGCTTTCCCCGTTTTCAGGCAAAAACTGGCGGCGTGTAGCGGGCACTCCACCGTGGCGTCATCTTCCAGATACCCTTCTGACATCGACGCATTACCATGGCTGCAACGATCGTTAATGGCATAAAACTCGCCGCCAACGTTGAACAGGGCGATGACGGGCGAGGTATCGATCCGGAGAGCCTCACCCTCCGGCACATCCGCAACGGGACACGCATAAATTCGATTCATCAGAACAGTACACTCAGGTTATGGGAAGTGATTACCGCTTGATCCAGGACGATATCCCGTTCCAGCAAGCGCCAGTTGTCATCTTCCAGACGGCGAACTTTGTCGAAACGCGTTCCAACATAGAATGTATCATCGCGCTCTTTTTGTGCCCGATAAAGCAGATAATTTACCCGCACAGCAAATACGTTTGGGATGTCGGTTTCGCTTATCTGGCAGTTGCTGATTAAGTGACGGGTGCGTGACGGCGGCTCTTCTGCCCAGGCCATGCCCGTTTCCAGACGGGCGATTCGCCGCTCCAGCTGGTCTTTGGTGTCATTAAAAATCCAGGTTGTCGGTGGCTGGACGCCTTTGCGGCGGTCGCGTGTTTGCGCGTTAACTGTGGTGCGCATGGTGTAACGAATCTCTTCGTCGAGCTGCGCCAGCCAGTCACGAAATTTCCAGTCGTCCAGTAAGCTGGCTTCGTGAAAGAGAAACTGGCTAATGCGGAGATGTAACTCTAGTGAAACTTGCGCACTCATTTCATCACCTCCTGCTGGTAAGCGGCGGTTTTATCGAGCACTTCCTGCCAGCTTTCGCTACTCAGAAGATCGGCCCAGCGTTGGTACATTCCACGAGCGGCAGTTTCTGAAAAGATATAGTTAGTAATGCCAGGAATGCCGTCGTCGCGGCGCTTTTCCTGACCAAGCCCCATTTCCAGACACAGTTTGCTGTTGCGGGCGCGGTGGCCTTTAAGCAATTTCTGGATTTCACACCAGTTCTCCGAGTCATCCTGCTCGAGAAAACCAGCAGGACCAAAAGCACGAGTGGCGCTGTTTTCAAAAGCGGCTTTAACTTCATCGGAGGCGGCTTTGTCAGTAATACAGAACGCCCACACTTCAACTTGATCAGGGCCGCGCGGATGCCAGACGCGGAGTGTGGCAGTGCCGTTTAGCCATGAAAGCGTGGGGAATATATTGTTATGACCCGCCAGGCGCAGGGCGCAAACTTCACCTAAACGTTGTTCTGCTTCGGCATAGGTTTCGCGGTAATAGCTGGAAACCGCGCCATCGACCCAGACATTAGCATCCGGTTTTTCAGTAAAGAAGAAACCGCTACCGTGACCGTCCTGACCAAATTGCAGCGCATCTTTGGCGGTTTCCCACACCGGGCGGGCGGTTTGTCCATCACCGAGACGCTTATCGCTGCCATCATCTTTCGCCCCTAATACCTGAACGGCAGAAGCATGGCTGAACAGAGCATGATATTGGTCACTGGCGAACTGCTCTGCCGGGGATTTCCAGTTACAGTTGATCACCCACTTTTGTACGCCGCCGACAATTTCGGTGCCGCCTTCGCGACGATCCAGCATGCCATCCAGATACCAGGCAATGTCACCAAGGTAATCACGCAGGCCCGGTGCGCTGGTATCCCAGTTGCCAAAAATCAGCCCTTTATAACTCTCCACACAAGGAACTTCGTTTAGCCCCCAGTGGGATTTACACAACCCTTGTGGGTAGGCGCGAGGTTCCAGCGGTACATCGATCAACTCGCCGTTAATGCCATAAGACCAGCCGTGATACGGGCAGGTAAAGGCGCGAGTGTTGCCGCAATCTGCATAACTCACACGCATGGCCCGGTGGCGGCATTGGTTGAGAAACGCCTTGATGCTGCCGTCTTTCTGACGCACTACGACAACCGCATCTTCTCCCATGTAGGTGTTAAAGAAATCACCGGGTTTTGGGATCTGGCTTTCGTGGGCGAGAAATAGCCAGCAACGACCGAAAATACGCTCAAGCTCCAGTTGGTAAATATCCGGGTCGGTATAAATACGCGGAGTGACCCGACCATTTTGGGTGTCAATCAGTTGGTAAATGTTCAAATCTGAGGGTGTGGTCATATTTTTTAATCCTGAAAGATAAGATGTATTGACCTTCTATTTTTGTGCCATAAGGATATTGCTGGTTGGTTGCTAATATGTGAAATAGTTAATTTCTACCAGCTGAGACGTTTTTTCGATAACAAGGGGAAGGTGATGGAACTACGGCATTTACGCTATTTCGTCGCAGTGGCGCAGGCACTGAACGTTACCCGTGCGGCGGAAAAACTGCATACCTCACAGCCTTCGTTAAGCAGCCAGATCCGCGATCTTGAAAACTGTGTCGGTGTTCCGTTACTGGTGAGGGATAAGCGCAAAGTCGCGTTGACGGCGGCGGGAGAATGTTTTCTCCAGGACGCGCTGGCAATTCTCGAACAAGCGGAAAATGCCAAATTACGGGCGCGGAAAACTGTTCAGGAAGACAGACAATTAACCATTGGCTTTGTGCCATCGGCGGAAGTGAATTTACTGCCAAAAGTATTACCGATGTTTCGTCTCAGACAGCCAGACACCTTGATTGAGCTGGTGAGTTTAATCACCACGCAACAGGAGGAAAAAATTCGCCGTGGTGAACTCGACGTCGGCTTAATGCGCCATCCTGTTTATAGCCCGGAGATTGATTATCTGGAGCTTTTTGACGAACCATTAGTGGTTGTGTTACCGGTTGATCACCCTTTAGCACATGAAAAAGAGATCACCGCCGCGCAACTGGATGGCGTGAATTTCGTCAGTACCGATCCGGCGTATTCCGGTTCGCTTGCGCCGATCGTTAAAGCGTGGTTTGCGCAAGAAAACAGCCAGCCAAATATCGTCCAGGTGGCAACGAATATTCTGGTGACCATGAATCTGGTGGGCATGGGGCTGGGCGTCACTTTGATACCCGGTTATATGAATAATTTTAATACCGGACAGGTTGTTTTTCGTCCCATTGCCGGAAATGTGCCTTCCATTGCTTTACTGATGGCGTGGAAGAAAGGGGAGATGAAGCCGGCATTACGCGATTTCATCGCCATTGTGCAGGAACGTTTGGCAAGCATAACGGCATAATTACGCATTATTTTTGCAACATGCGTCGCGGATCGCAGTTTTTTAGTGCTTGTGAACTGGCGTTACAGACATCGGGAAGCAGGCTCGAATATTCTTATTTTTCAACTTGCACCAACATTCGATTAACCCCAGACTAACGCCTCCTGACGGGAGGGACTCATGGTTTTGCAATCCACGCGCTGGTTGGCGCTCGGCTATTTCACATACTTTTTTAGTTATGGCATTTTTCTACCTTTCTGGAGCGTCTGGCTTAAAGGGATTGGTTTAACGCCAGAAACCATCGGCCTGTTATTGGGGGCAGGTCTGGTTGCCCGTTTTCTCGGGAGTTTGCTCATCGCGCCCCGCGTCAGCGATCCTTCTCGCCTGATTTCCGCCTTGCGCGTGCTGGCAATGATGACACTTCTCTTTGCTGTCGCCTTCTGGGCGGGGGCGCACGTAGCGTGGCTGATGCTGGTGATGATTGGCTTTAACCTCTTTTTCTCACCGCTGGTACCGTTGACCGATGCACTGGCGAATACGTGGCAAAAGCAGTTCCCGCTTGATTACGGCAAAGTGCGACTGTGGGGCTCGGTGGCGTTTGTCATTGGCTCGGCGCTGACGGGCAAACTGGTCACTATGTTTGATTATCAGGTGATCCTCGCGCTGTTAACATTGGGCGTGGCATCCATGCTGCTCGGCTTTCTCATCCGTCCGACGATTCAGCCACAAGGGGCAAGCCGCCAGCAGGAGAGCACCGGTTGGTCAGCGTGGTTGGCGCTGGTTCTTCAGAACTGGCGCTTTCTGGCCTGCGTTTGTTTATTGCAGGGGGCACATGCGGCCTATTACGGTTTTAGCGCCATTTACTGGCAGGCAGCTGGCTACTCGGCCTCGGCGGTGGGGTATTTGTGGTCGCTGGGCGTGGTGGCGGAAGTCATTATCTTTGCGCTGAGTAATAAACTTTTCCGCCGTTGTAGTGCACGCGATATGCTGTTGATCTCGGCGATTTGCGGCGTAGTGCGCTGGGGCATTATGGGAGCAACTACGGCGTTGCCGTGGTTGATAGTGGTGCAAATTCTGCATTGCGGCACCTTCACGGTCTGCCACCTGGCCGCCATGCGCTATATTGCCGCTCGCCAGGGTAGCGAAGTCATCCGTTTACAGGCGGTTTACTCTGCCGTCGCGATGGGCGGCAGTATAGCTATCATGACCGTTTTCGCCGGTTTCCTGTATCAATATCTGGGCCACGGCGTGTTCTGGGTAATGGCGCTGGTGGCGCTTCCGGCAATGTTTTTGCGCCCGAAAGTTGTTCCCTCATGCTGATTCGAGCATTTTGCGGATCTGCTCCTGTTGATGTGTTGTCAGTGTCAGGTCCGTATAGATCAGCGGTGGTGAAAAGAGCGGTAACGGCATGGTATAAGGCGCAATAATCAGTGCCGCGCCGCGCCGCGCCGCGCCGCGCGGAGCGCCTGTCTGCAAAAATGCCTTTACCGACATATGTTTAATGTTGAGCGGCAGTAACGTTAGTTCGCGTAACTGCTGCTCAATCTGCGCTTCTCGCTCGCTATCATTCCCGGTAAGAAGAATAATCTGTTTTTCATGCAGATCGTTTTCCTGCATTAGCTAGGCACCGAAAATCACCGCGACCAGACCACTTTCCTCATCAGAAAGATGGACGCCGTATTCACTTTCAAATCCGGCCAGCGCCGCGCGGGTGGTGCGCACTAGGCGTGGGTACAGTCTGGCGAACTCTTCTGGCAGGGTATTATCAATACCGATGGCAAACAAACTGCGATTTAACGCCTGGGCGAGGTGGGTATAAAGCTGATCGCATAACCCCTGTTCATCATAAAAACGAACATTTCCCAGCTCACGAAAATGGTTTACCAGACGTTTGATAGACTGACGCAATTGTCTGTCTCGCTGATGCGCATCACGCAATGGATCGGGAACCCGCAACATGGAAAAAAGTAATGCCATAAACAGTGGCTCATCAGGCGGTACAGGCTGGAGCGCCCGACGCTGCCAGTGGCGTCCAATTTCCTGCGCTACCTGAAATTCAAGGCAGGATTCCGCCCAGCGACGTTGGAGCGGATTAAACTGAGGCGTAATTCCAGCGTGGTGTTGCCGCAAACAATATTGCAGATACAGACACAGGAAATGAATATCGCGCGTTTCAAAGCGTTTTTGCAGCCGTCGGGAGCAGAGATTCACTAACGCTTGTAGATTGGTATCGTCGTAAAAGTTACGCGCAATTCCGCGCCGCTTCAGTTCACTCTTCAGGGCGGGGGTGAATTGGCTGGTAATAAATGACGGACACAGACGGAAACCACGTCGTAGCCAGTGAAATAAACACAAACGTTGGTTAAGCACTGTACCTTCAACCCGGTAGCTACCGTCATAACCAGTCGTCAGTGTGAGTTGATGATAGCGCAGGATCTCCCGTCCTGTTTCGCTGATATCAAGACTGGCAATATCATCATCCACACCATTAAGCTCGCTGAAGGTTGCCATGGTGGCGGTCAACCCCGGCTGAAAGAGCGTCAGCAAGATCTGGCAGCGGCGCTGGGGAGCCGAAAGGACAGATGGTGGAGCAAGCGTAGGCATCATCTGTAGATCTCCCATAAGCATAATTGATAAGAATAGCTAAAGTTTGCTCAGGGAAATGGCGAAGGGAATGCTAATCATCAGAAATGTTGGCAAGCGTCACAGAATTTTTCTCATCTTAAACTGTTCTGACCAGTGGATTAGCATGTCTTAAGGTGGTTTTGTGAATGATTATCGTGCTAGCGATCATGGGTTAGTTCTGCGGATTCAACGCGCTAAGGATAAAGTCCACCATCTGTTCGCGATAAACATCGCCGTGACGATCGGAAAAAGCATCAATGTGTTCGCCATCCGGGATTAGGATCAACCGTTTTGTCTCTTTTGCCAGGCTATACAACTTTTCGCTGTGCTGCCATGGGATAACGTGATCAGCTTTACCGTGAATGAGTAAAAGCGGGATCGGGCTGACGCTGGCGATATAATTTTCGCCGCTGTAACTCTCATCAAGTAAGTAGCCACTGCCGGGGATCATCTGATTGGCGATGGTTGCATAAGAGGCAAATGTGGAGTCGAGGATCACCGCACGTATGCCTTCACGATCATCCTGACCAATAACAGCAAGAATATTCGCCCCGCCAATACTCTGCCCGAACAGCACCAGCCGTTGTGGGTTTACATCACTACGATGGCGCACCACATTGATGGCACTTTGCGTATCGTCCAGCAATCCGGCCTGGGACGGCGTGCCTTTTGATTTACCAAACCCGCGATAATCAAACATAAAAACGTTGAAATTACGCTCGGGTAACCAACTGACCAGCAGCCAGTGGGCGGACATATTTCCGGCATTGCCGTGAGCATGAATGATGGTTGCGATGGCATTGTCAGCAGGGCCCGTCGAAGAAGGAATAAACCAGCCTTGCAGACGAGTACCGTCCTTAGCCGTAAATTCGACGGATTCCGCCGACCAGGGGTCGGGACCGTAAATTTTATCGTCAGGATAATAGAAGAAGTTGATGGCAACGCGCGGCACTAAATAAACGCAGAAGGCAACAACAAAGAGAATAAACAGAATTTTGAGAACGCGTTTGTTCACTGGCAGGGCCATAACCTTTCCTTGTGACTTCTTTATCATCCATTAATCGGGGAAAGATGGTGGGAGAGTGACGAAAGAAAGTAAAGCGGTGAGGAAGTATTTCGGAATAGCGCCTGAAAGGCGAGGGCGGGTGAGTGACATCACCCGCCTGAGTCATTAACGCTTCAGAGCGTCGCTTAACTCGTCACGCATGTTCGCCAGCATGGCTTTCACAACACGCGGGTTACCAGCAACGATGTTACCGGTCAGCATATAGTTATGACCACCGGTGAAGTCGCTGACGATGCCGCCCGCTTCACGAACCAGCAGCTCGCCTGCCGCGAAATCCCACGGACGCAGACCGATTTCAAAGAAACCGTCAACACGACCCGCAGCGACGTAAGCCAGATCCAGCGCCGCAGAACCGGTACGACGGAAGTCTGCACATTCGTTGAACAGTTTGCCGACGATGTTGATGTAGGTAGTGGCGTACTGTTTTGCTTTGAACGGGAAGCCGGTCGCCAGAATGGTACCGTCGAGATCGCGAGCGGTGCTACCGCGCAGACGGTAGCCGTTCAGCTGTGCGCCCTGACCGCGAGTGGCGGTGAACAGTTCGTTACGCATAGGATCGTATACCACAGCAACTTCGGTGCGGCCTTTGATACGAACGGCGATAGATACCGCGAAGTGCGGCAGACGTTTGATAAAGTTGGTAGTACCATCCAGTGGATCGATAACCCATTGAACATCCTGATCAGTACCTTCAAGTTCACCGCTTTCTTCGGTGATGATGGTGTGCTGTGGGTAAGATTTACGAATCGTGTCGATAATCACCGCTTCGGCAGCTTTATCTACGTTGGTCACGAAATCGTTACTGCCTTTCTGGCTCGCTTCTACAGCGTCCGGGGTTTCATAGTTTTTGGCAATTAAATTACCCGCCTTGCGCGCTGCGCGCACGGCGATGTTCAGCATCGGATGCATCGGTCTCTCTCACTGGATGTTAAAGAACGGGAAAACGGCGCAGAGTATAGCAGCGAGATCGGCATCTGTCTTCGTTTTATGATAAGATGCGTGAATAATCTTTAGATGAAGAAAGACAATGCTGCAAAATATTCGAATTGTGCTGGTGGAGACGTCACACACCGGCAATATGGGTTCTGTTGCCCGTGCCATGAAAACAATGGGATTAACCAATCTGTGGCTGGTTAATCCACTGGTGAAACCCGACTCCCAGGCGATTGCCCTGGCAGCAGGGGCCAGCGATGTGATTGGTAATGCTCACATCGTCGATACGCTCGACGAAGCGTTAGCCGGTTGTAGCTTGGTGGTGGGCACCAGCGCACGTTCCCGCACGCTGCCATGGCCGATGCTCGACCCGCGCGAATGCGGCCTGAAAAGCGTCGCTGAAGCGGCAAATACCCCGGTGGCGCTGGTGTTTGGTCGCGAGCGCGTCGGCTTGACCAATGAAGAGTTGCAGAAATGCCATTATCATGTCGCGATTGCGGCTAACCCGGAATACAGCTCGCTGAACCTGGCGATGGCGGTTCAGGTTATTGCCTATGAAGTGCGCATGGCCTGGCTGGCAACTCAGGAAAACGGCGAGCAGGTCGAGCATGAAGAGACGCCGTATCCGCTGGTCGATGATCTGGAGCGTTTTTATGGTCATCTGGAACAAACGCTGCTGGCAACCGGTTTTATCCGTGAAAACCATCCGGGGCAGGTGATGAATAAATTGCGCCGTCTGTTTACCCGTGCGCGCCCGGAAAGCCAGGAATTGAATATCCTGCGCGGGATTCTGGCTTCTATTGAGCAGCAGAATAAAGGTAACAAGGCCGAATAACAGTAGTTGCCTGATGCGACGCTTAACGCGTCTTATCAGGCCTACAATGTACAGAACCGTAGGTCGGATAAGGTGTTCACACCGCATCCGACAACAGGTACAAACGCCACGATAAAAAAATGGCACTGAAGGTTAAATACCCGACTAAATCAGTCAAGTAAATAGTTGACCAATTTACTCGGGAATGTCAGACTTGGCCCTGCTATTCAATACCCCCACTTTTACAATAAAAAACCCTGGGCAGGGGCGAGTTTGAGGTGAAGTAAGACATGAGACTGACATCTAAAGGGCGCTATGCCGTGACCGCAATGCTTGACGTTGCGCTCAACTCTGAAGCGGGCCCGGTACCGTTGGCTGATATTTCCGAACGTCAGGGAATTTCCCTTTCTTATCTGGAACAACTGTTTTCCCGTCTGCGTAAAAATGGTCTGGTTTCCAGCGTACGTGGACCAGGCGGTGGTTATCTGTTAGGCAAAGATGCCAGCAGCATCGCCGTTGGCGAAGTGATTAGCGCCGTTGACGAATCTGTAGATGCCACCCGTTGTCAGGGTAAAGGCGGCTGCCAGGGCGGCGATAAATGCCTGACCCACGCGCTGTGGCGTGATTTGAGCGACCGTCTCACCGGTTTTCTCAACAACATTACTTTAGGCGAACTGGTTAATAACCAGGAAGTGCTGGATGTGTCTGGTCGTCAGCATACTCACGACGCGCCACGCACCCGCACACAAGACGCGATCGACGTTAAGTTACGCGCTTAATAAAAAGAATTCAGAATCAGGCCGGAGTGCTAAATACTCCGTAAACACGGTCGTACATCCAGCCGCTAGCCTGATTCCTTGCATTGAGTGATGTACGGAGTTTATAGAGCAATGAAATTACCGATTTATCTCGACTACTCCGCAACCACGCCGGTGGACCCGCGTGTTGCCGAGAAAATGATGCAGTTCATGACGATGGACGGAACCTTTGGTAACCCGGCCTCTCGTTCTCACCGTTTCGGCTGGCAGGCTGAAGAAGCGGTAGATATCGCCCGTAATCAGATTGCCGATCTGGTCGGCGCTGATCCGCGTGAAATCGTCTTTACCTCTGGTGCAACCGAATCTGACAACCTGGCGATCAAAGGTGCAGCCAACTTTTATCAGAAAAAAGGCAAGCACATCATCACTAGCAAAACCGAACACAAAGCGGTACTGGATACCTGCCGTCAGCTGGAGCGCGAAGGTTTTGAAGTCACCTACCTGGCACCGCAGCGTAACGGCATTATCGACCTGAAAGAACTTGAAGCAGCGATGCGTGACGACACCATCCTTGTTTCCATCATGCACGTAAATAACGAAATCGGCGTGGTGCAGGATATCGCGGCTATCGGCGAAATGTGCCGTGCTCGTGGCATTATCTATCACGTTGATGCAACCCAGAGCGTGGGCAAACTGCCTATCGACCTGAGCCAGTTGAAAGTTGACCTGATGTCTTTCTCCGGTCACAAAATCTATGGCCCGAAAGGTATCGGTGCGCTGTATGTACGTCGTAAACCGCGCGTACGCATCGAAGCGCAAATGCACGGCGGCGGTCACGAGCGCGGTATGCGTTCCGGCACTCTGCCTGTTCACCAGATCGTCGGAATGGGCGAGGCCTATCGCATCGCAAAAGAAGAGATGGCGACCGAGATGGAACGTCTGCGCGGCCTGCGTAACCGTCTGTGGAACGGCATCAAAGATATCGAAGAAGTTTACCTGAACGGTGACCTGGAACACGGTGCGCCGAACATTCTCAACGTCAGCTTCAACTACGTTGAAGGTGAGTCGCTGATTATGGCGCTGAAAGACCTCGCAGTTTCTTCAGGTTCCGCCTGTACGTCAGCAAGCCTCGAACCGTCCTACGTGCTGCGCGCGCTGGGGCTGAACGACGAGCTGGCACATAGCTCTATCCGTTTCTCTTTAGGTCGTTTTACTACTGAAGAAGAGATCGACTACACCATCGAGTTAGTTCGTAAATCCATCGGTCGTCTGCGTGACCTTTCTCCGCTGTGGGAAATGTACAAGCAGGGCGTGGATCTGAACAGCATCGAATGGGCTCATCATTAATCGGTATCGGAATCAGGAGAATTTATAATGGCTTACAGCGAAAAAGTTATCGACCATTACGAGAATCCGCGTAACGTGGGTTCCTTTGACAACAACGACGAGAACGTCGGCAGCGGCATGGTGGGTGCACCGGCCTGTGGCGACGTGATGAAGTTGCAGATTAAAGTCAACGATGAAGGTATCATTGAAGACGCGCGTTTTAAAACTTACGGCTGCGGTTCTGCTATCGCTTCCAGCTCCCTGGTCACCGAATGGGTGAAAGGGAAGTCTCTCGTCGAAGCGCAGGCGATCAAAAACACCGATATTGCTGAAGAACTTGAACTGCCGCCGGTGAAAATTCACTGTTCTATTCTGGCAGAAGACGCGATCAAAGCCGCCATTGCGGACTATAAAAGCAAACGTGAAGCAAAATAAGAGTTGAGGTTTGGTTATGTCGATTACACTGAGCGACAGTGCAGCAGCGCGAGTAAATACCTTTCTGGCTAACCGCGGCAAAGGGTTTGGCCTGCGTCTGGGCGTGAGAACCTCCGGATGTTCAGGTATGGCTTATGTACTGGAATTTGTTGACGAACCGACGCCGGAAGACATCGTGTTTGAAGACAAAGGCGTGAAAGTCGTGGTCGATGGCAAAAGCCTGCAATTTCTGGACGGTACGCAGCTGGACTTCGTAAAAGAAGGCCTGAATGAAGGGTTTAAATTCACCAACCCGAACGTTAAAGATGAGTGTGGTTGCGGCGAAAGCTTCCACGTTTGATGCGCATACCGATAACCCCACCGTGGTCGCCTGCGCGTGGGGTTTGTTTTACCTGATTCGCCGTTATCGCGGCGGATCGCAGCCCTGAGAATGTTATGGATTACTTCACCCTCTTTGGCTTGCCTGCCCGTTATCAACTCGATACCCAGGCACTGAGCCTGCGTTTTCAGGATCTACAACGTCAGTATCATCCTGATAAATTCGCCAGCGGAAGCCAGGCGGAACAACTCGCCGCCGTACAGCAATCTGCAACCATTAACCAGGCCTGGCAAACGCTGCGTCATCCGTTAATGCGCGCGGAATATTTGCTTTCTTTGCACGGTTTTGATCTCGCCAGCGAGCAGCATACTGTGCGCGACACCCCGTTCCTGATGGAACAGCTGGAGCTGCGCGAAGAACTGGACGAGATCGAACAGGCGAAAGATGAAGCGCGGCTGGAAAGCTTTATCAAACGTGTGAAAAAGATGTTTGATACCCGCCATCAGTTGATGGTTGAACAGTTAGACAACGAGACGTGGGACGCGGCGGCGGATACCGTGCGTAAGCTGCGTTTTCTCGATAAACTGCGAAGCAGTGCCGAACAACTCGAAGAAAAACTGCTCGATTTTTAATTTCTGGAAGCTAAACATGGCCTTATTACAAATTAGTGAACCTGGTTTGAGTGCTGCGCCGCATCAGCGTCGTCTGGCGGCCGGTATTGACCTGGGCACAACCAACTCGCTGGTAGCGACAGTGCGCAGCGGTCAGGCCGAAACGTTAGCCGACCATGAAGGCCGTCACCTGCTGCCATCTGTTGTTCACTATCAACAGCAAGGGCATTCGGTGGGTTATGACGCGCGTACTAACGCAGCGCTCGATACCGCCAACACCATTAGTTCTGTTAAACGCCTGATGGGACGCTCGCTGGCTGATATCCAGCAACGCTATCCGCATTTGCCTTATCAATTCCAGGCCAGCGAAAACGGCCTGCCAATGATTGAAACGGCGGCGGGGCTGCTGAACCCGGTGCGCGTTTCTGCGGACATCCTCAAAGCACTGGCGGCGCGGGCAACTGAAGCCCTGGCAGGCGAGCTGGATGGTGTCGTTATCACCGTTCCGGCGTACTTTGACGATGCCCAGCGTCAGGGCACCAAAGACGCGGCGCGTCTGGCGGGGTTGCATGTTCTGCGCTTACTTAACGAACCGACCGCTGCGGCTATCGCCTACGGGCTGGATTCCGGTCAGGAAGGCGTGATCGCCGTTTATGACCTCGGTGGCGGGACGTTTGATATTTCCATTCTGCGCTTAAGTCGCGGCGTGTTTGAAGTGCTGGCAACCGGCGGTGATTCCGCGCTCGGCGGCGATGATTTCGACCATCTGCTGGCGGATTACATTCGCGAGCAGGCGGACATTCCTGATCGTAGCGATAACCGCGTTCAGCGTGAACTGCTGGATGCCGCCATTGCAGCCAAAATCGCGCTGAGCGATGCGGACTCCGTGACCGTTAACGTTGCGGGCTGGCAGGGCGAAATCAGCCGTGAACAATTCAATGAACTGATCGCGCCACTGGTAAAACGAACCTTACTGGCTTGTCGTCGTGCGCTGAAAGACGCGGGCGTAGAAGCTGATGAAGTGCTGGAAGTGGTGATGGTTGGCGGTTCTACTCGCGTGCCGCTGGTGCGTGAACGGGTAGGCGAATTTTTCGGTCGTCCACCGCTGACTTCCATCGACCCGGATAAAGTCGTCGCTATTGGCGCGGCGATTCAGGCGGATATTCTGGTGGGTAACAAGCCGGACAGCGAAATGCTGCTGCTTGATGTGATCCCACTGTCGCTGGGCCTTGAAACGATGGGCGGCCTGGTGGAGAAAGTGATTCCGCGTAATACCACTATTCCGGTGGCCCGCGCTCAGGATTTCACCACCTTTAAAGATGGTCAGACGGCGATGTCTATCCATGTAATGCAGGGTGAGCGCGAACTGGTGCAGGACTGCCGCTCACTGGCGCGTTTTGCGCTGCGTGGTATTCCGGCGCTACCGGCTGGCGGTGCGCATATTCGCGTGACGTTCCAGGTCGATGCCGACGGTCTTTTGAGCGTGACGGCGATGGAGAAATCCACCGGCGTTGAGGCGTCTATTCAGGTCAAACCTTCTTACGGTCTGACCGATAGCGAAATCGCTTCGATGATCAAAGATTCAATGAGCTATGCCGAGCAGGACGTAAAAGCCCGTATGCTGGCAGAACAAAAAGTAGAAGCGGCGCGTGTGCTGGAAAGTCTGCACGGCGCGCTGGCTGCTGATGCCGCGCTGTTAAGCGCCGCAGAGCGTCAGGTCATTGACAATGCTGCCGCTCACCTGAGTGAAGTGGCTCAGGGCGCTGATGTTGACGCCATCGAACAAGCGATTAAAAACGTAGACAAACAAACCCAGGATTTTGCCGCTCGCCGCATGGACCAGTCGGTTCGTCGTGCGCTGAAAGGCCATTCCGTGGACGAGGTTTAATATGCCAAAGATTGTTATTTTGCCTCATCAGGACCTCTGCCCTGATGGCGCTGTTCTGGAAGCTAATAGCGGTGAAACCATTCTCGACGCAGCGCTGCGTAACGGTATCGAGATTGAACACGCCTGTGAAAAATCCTGTGCTTGCACCACCTGCCACTGCATCGTTCGTGAAGGTTTTGACTCGCTGCCAGAAAGCTCAGAGCAGGAAGACGACATGCTGGACAAAGCCTGGGGACTGGAGCCCGAAAGCCGTTTAAGCTGCCAGGCACGCGTTACCGACGAAGATTTAGTAGTCGAAATCCCGCGTTACACTATCAACCATGCGCGTGAGCATTAACAGAGGTTAGTATGGGACTTAAGTGGACCGATAGCCGCGAAATTGGCGAAGCACTGTACGATGCGTATCCTGATCTTGATCCGAAAACGGTTCGATTCACCGATATGCATCAGTGGATTTGCGATCTGGAAGATTTCGACGACGACCCGCAGGCATCCAACGAGAAAATCCTCGAAGCGATTTTGTTAGTCTGGCTGGACGAGGCCGAATAATTTCCGCGTCATGCTTCACGCCGCAGATGCGTTGGCTGCGCTCGTTCACCCCAGTCACATAGTTATCTATGCTCCTGGGGCTTCACTCACTTGCCGCCTTCCTGCAACGCGAATCATTTAGCGGAAAAATCCTGGGGCTGCCAACTGGCGGCCCTTTTACAAAGAAGGATAACTAAAATGACAGAAGCGATGAAGATTACCCTCTCTACCCAACCTGCCGACGCGCGCTGGGGAGAAAAAGCAACTTACAGCATTAATAATGACGGCATTACCCTGCATTTGAACGGGGCAGACGATCTGGGGCTGATCCAGCGTGCGGCGCGCAAGATTGACGGTCTGGGCATCAAGCATGTTCAGTTAAGCGGTGAAGGCTGGGATGCGGATCGCTGCTGGGCATTCTGGCAAGGTTACAAAGCCCCGAAAGGCACGCGTAAAGTGGAGTGGCCGGATCTGGACGATGCCCAGCGCCAGGAACTGGATAACCGCCTGATGATCATCGACTGGGTGCGTGACACCATCAACGCACCGGCAGAAGAATTGGGACCATCGCAACTGGCACAGCGTGCTGTTGATCTGATCAGCAACGTCGCGGGCGATCGTGTGACTTATCGGATCACCAAAGGCGAAGATCTGCGTGAGCAAGGTTATATGGGGCTGCACACCGTTGGACGCGCTTCAGAACGTTCTCCGGTATTGCTGGCGCTGGATTACAACCCAACTGGCGATAAAGAAGCGCCAGTGTACGCGTGCCTGGTAGGTAAAGGTATCACTTTTGACTCCGGCGGCTACAGCATCAAACAGACTGCGTTTATGGACTCGATGAAGTCGGACATGGGCGGCGCGGCAACGGTTACCGGGGCGCTGGCATTTGCCATTACGCGCGGACTGAACAAGCGCGTGAAGCTGTTCCTCTGCTGTGCGGATAACCTGATTAGCGGCAATGCGTTCAAGCTGGGCGATATCATCACCTATCGCAACGGTAAAAAAGTTGAAGTGATGAACACTGATGCCGAAGGGCGTCTGGTGCTTGCCGATGGTCTGATTGATGCCAGTGCGCAGAAACCGGAAATGATCATTGATGCGGCGACCCTCACCGGGGCGGCGAAAACTGCGCTGGGTAATGATTATCACGCGCTGTTCAGTTTTGACGATGCGCTTGCCGGTCGTTTGCTGGCGAGTGCCTCACAAGAGAACGAACCATTCTGGCGTCTGCCGCTGGCGGAATTCCACCGCAGCCAGCTGCCGTCTAACTTTGCCGAACTGAACAATACCGGAAGCGCGGCGTATCCGGCAGGCGCGAGCACGGCGGCGGGCTTCCTGTCGCACTTTGTTGAGAACTATCAGCAAGGCTGGCTGCATATCGACTGCTCGGCGACTTACCGTAAAGCGCCGGTTGAACAGTGGTCTGCGGGCGCTACGGGACTTGGTGTGCGCACGATAGCTAATCTGTTAACGGCGTAAACTAATATGCCGGATGCGGCGTAAACGCCTTATCCGGCCTACAAATTCTGCAAATTCAACAAATTGCGAATCCCTTGTAGGCCTGATAAGCGTAGCGCATCAGGCATTTGCGCCCCGAACGTTGAATGAATTGTGGTTCTTATGTCCGAAACAAAAAACGAACTTGAAGACCTGCTGGAAAAAGCAGCAACCGAACCGGCGCACCGCCCGGCCTTTTTCCGTACTCTACTGGAATCCACCGTCTGGGTGCCTGGTACGGCGGCGCAGGGCGAGGCTGTGGTTGAAGATAGTGCGCTTGATTTACAGCACTGGGAAAAAGAAGACGGCACCAGCGTCATTCCTTTTTTCACCTCGTTAGAAGCGCTTCAACAGGCGGTTGAAGACGAACAGGCATTTGTCGTAATGCCCGTTCGCACATTGTTTGAGATGACCCTTGGCGAAACGCTCTTCCTTAATGCCAAACTGCCGACCGGTAAAGAATTTATGCCGCGTGAAATCAGTTTGTTGATTGGTGAAGAGGGAAATCCGCTGAGCAGCCAGGAAATCCTGGAAGGCGGTGAATCGCTGATATTATCGGAAGTCGCAGAGCCGCCAGCACAAATGATTGATTCACTCACCACCTTATTTAAAACCATTAAGCCGGTGAAGCGTGCTTTTATTTGTTCAATTAAAGAGAACGAAGAGGCACAGCCTAATTTATTTATTGGCATTGAAGCCGATGGTGATATCGAAGAAATTATTCAGGCGACGGGAAGTGTAGCGACCGATACATTACCTGGCGATGAACCAATCGATATTTGTCAGGTGAAAAAAGGGGAAAAAGGAATTAGCCACTTTATTACCGAACATATTGTGCCATTCTATGAACGTCGCTGGGGAGGTTTTTTGCGTGACTTTAAACAAAACCGGATAATCTAAAATATGCCGCCCTAAAGGGCGGCATTCGGGCTTACTTGCTGCTCTGAAGGTTGTTAACCACCAGTAAATTGTCGCCGGAGAGACTCCGGTTATTATTTACTTGGGAAAACAGCGCACCAGAAACAATAAGTACGATACAGAAGCACCGTATCTTCATTGTGCGGTCCATGCGAAGACCGCATCACGACAGCACCACTGGCGATATTGCCGCGATAGCAAGCGCTGAGACGCGCTTGCTCTAACGGTCGCGGAACATCCTTTCCTTAAGCCAGCGCCCGCTTGCGAGACGGCGGAAAGGGCCGCAGTGGATAATATACTAACAGAACAATAATAACTCTCTTTTGCTTGACAAAAAGAGAGTTACTGGCGAGTATTGTCTCCGCTGAGACGCGCTTGCATTACTACGGTAATACAACCTGCTGGAAAGGCCGCGAACCAGACCAGCAATAAAAAACCGCCAAATTCGGCGGTTTTTTATTGCCTGTAAAATACTTATTTCACTGGCTCAACCGGTAAATCTGCCCGCGCGCCCCATTCACTCCATGCGCCGTCGTACAGTTTCACGTTTGGCACATCCAGCGTCGCGAGTGCTAACAAAACCACGGCTGCCGTTACACCAGAGCCGCAGCTGACGATAATTGGTTTGTCGTAGCTGACGCCGCGACCAAAAAATATCGCATCCAGTTCATCGGTCGTTTTTAGTTCGCCTTCGCGCACCAGTTCCGTCCACGGAACATTCAGTGCTCCGGGAATATGTCCGCGACGTAAACCTGGGCGAGGTTCATCAACTTCTGCGTTAAAACGTGCAGCCGGGCGGGCATCAATAATTTGCGCCGTATTTTCATGGCTTGCCAATAATACATCGGTTACTTTCACCACGGCTTCAGGATTAAACGCGGCGTTAAACTCTCCTTCCGGCAGCTCTACTGCACCTTCTTCTAACAGCAGATCATCGCGCTGCCAGCCTGCAAGTCCACCCCCCAGAATCGACACTTTCTCTACACCAAAGGTGCGCAGCATCCACCATGCTCGTGGGGCTGAGAAAAGATTACCTTCGTCATAGACAATCAGGTGCTTATCCTGGTTAACGCCTAATTCACGCATCGCCACGGCGAACGTTTCCGGGCGCGGCAGCATGTGCGGAAGCGGGGAAGTGTGATCAGAAAGCGCTTCGATATCAAAAAACACTGCGCCGGGAATATGTCCATTCAGATACTCCTGAGCAACGTTACGATCTTCCTGTCCAGGCGACGCCATGCGGGCATCGATAATCTGAATTTCCGGGTCATCAATATGTTCGGCGAGCCAGTCGGCTCCTACAAACCATGTCGTGGACATAGGCATCTCCATTTTTGCCGGGGTTAGGCTAAATTGTCGGATGTTTAGTGAAAAGCGACAAGCGAAAGAGGCTGATTTGGCTGTCTGAGCCACAATTCTCACTAAAATTCGGATTGTATGGGCGTGATACTGAATTACATAACGTAAATTCTCACGCATAATAATTATTCGACGTTGCTAACGGGCCATTGTGGCAGGGATGAAAAATGAAAAAGTTACGCGTAGCCGCCTGCATGCTAATGCTGGCGCTGGCAGGGTGCGACAACAACGATAACGCGCCAACAGCGGTGAAAAAAGATGCGCCTTCTGAAGTTACTAAAGCGGCCTCTTCAGAAAACGCGAGTTCAGCAAAACTCTCCGTACCGGAGAGACAAAAACTGGCCCAACAGAGTGCCGGTAAGGTGCTGACATTGCTGGATCTCTCTGAAGTCCAACTTGATGGTGCAGCCACGCTGGTGCTGACGTTCTCCATCCCTCTCGACCCGGATCAGGATTTCTCACGCGTTATTCATGTCGTCGATAAAAAAAGCGGCAAAGTGGATGGTGCCTGGGAGCTGTCAGATAATCTTAAAGAGCTACGTTTACGCCACCTCGAACCGAAACGTGATTTGATCGTTACTATTGGCAAGGAGGTCAAAGCACTCAACAACGCAACCTTCAGTAAAGATTACGAAAAAACTATAACTACCCGCGACATCCAACCCAGCGTCGGTTTTGCCAGCCGTGGTTCGCTGCTGCCTGGCAAAGTCGTTGAAGGGCTGCCGGTAATGGCGCTCAACGTTAATAATGTCGATGTTAACTTCTTCCGCGTTAAGCCAGAATCTCTGCCAGCATTCATTAGCCAATGGGAATACCGCAATTCGCTGGCGAACTGGCAGTCAGACAAACTGCTGCAGATGGCGGATCTGGTCTACACCGGACGGTTTGATCTCAATCCTGCGCGTAACACCCGTGAAAAATTATTGCTGCCGCTGGGCGATATCAAACCGCTTCAGCAGGCGGGCGTGTATCTGGCTGTGATGAATCAGGCTGGACGTTACGATTACAGTAATCCCGCGACGCTGTTTACGTTAAGTGATATCGGCGTTTCAGCTCACCGTTATCACAATCGTCTGGATATCTTTACCCAAAGTCTGGAAAACGGCGCGGCCCAGCAAGGAATTGAAGTCTCTTTATTAAATGAGAAAGGGCAGACTCTGACTCAGGCAACCAGTGACGCTCAGGGGCATGTGCAGCTGGAAAATGATAAAAATGCGGCATTACTGCTGGCACGTAAAGACGGTCAGACAACGCTACTCGATTTAAAACTTCCGGCGCTGGACTTAGCAGAATTTAACATTGCTGGCGCGCCAGGCTATAGCAAACAGTTTTTCATGTTTGGCCCACGCGATCTTTATCGCCCAGGTGAAACGGTAATCCTCAATGGTTTACTGCGCGATGCAGACGGTAAAGCATTGCCCGATCGTCCGCAGTTCGCCTTGAAATCGGTTTACGATTATCGCACTGACAGCACGGTGAAACAGCCCATTGTTGATGAAGGCAGTAACGCCGCTTTTGACATCGTTTATAGCGATGCACAAGGCGTGAAAAAAGCCGTGTCGGGCTTGCAGGTGCGCCTGATTCGCGAACGCCGCGATTACTACTGGAACTGGTCAGAAGATGAAGGCTGGCAGTCACAGTTTGATCAAAAAGATCTGATCGAAAATGAACAAACTCTGGATCTGAAAGCGGACGAAACCGGCAAGGTCAGTTTTCCGGTAGAGTGGGGCGCTTATCGTCTGGAAGTCAAAGCGCCGAATGAAGCGGTCAGTAGTGTTCGTTTCTGGGCTGGCTATAGCTGGCAGGACAACAGCGACGGTAGCGGCGCAGTGCGACCCGACCGTGTCACGCTGAAACTGGATAAAGCCAGTTATCGCCCTGGCGACACCATTAAGTTGCATATCGCCGCGCCAACGGCGGGTAAAGGTTATGCGATGGTCGAGTCCAGTGAAGGGCCGCTGTGGTGGCAAGAGATTGATGTTCCGGCTCAAGGGCTGGATCTGACGATTCCGGTCGATAAAACCTGGAATCGTCATGATCTGTATTTAAGTACGCTGGTGGTACGTCCTGGCGATAAATCTCGCTCCGCGACGCCAAAACGCGCGGTTGGTGTGTTGCATCTGCCGCTTGGCGATGAAAACCGTCGCCTCGATCTGGCGCTGGAAACACCAGCAAAAATGCGTCCCAATCAACCATTAACCGTGAAAATTAAAGCCAGCACTAAAAATGGCGAGAAGCCTAAACAGGTGAATGTGCTGGTGTCTGCCGTTGATAGTGGTGTGCTGAATATTACTGACTACGTCACGCCAGATCCGTGGCAGGCGTTCTTTGGTCAGAAACGCAATGGCGCAGACATTTACGATATTTACGGTCAGGTTATTGAAGGTCAGGGGCGTCTGGCAGCTCTGCGTTTCGGTGGCGATGGTGATGAGCTGAAACGTGGTGGTAAACCGCCGGTCAATCACGTCAATATTGTCGCGCAGCAGGCGCTGCCGGTAACGCTCAACGAACAGGGCGAAGGCTCGGTTACACTGCCGATTGGCGATTTTAACGGTGAATTGCGCGTCATGGCGCAAGCCTGGACGGCAGATGATTTCGGTAGCAACGAAAGCAAAGTGATAGTTGCCGCACCGGTGATTGCTGAACTGAACATGCCGCGCTTTATGGCGAGTGGCGATACCTCGCGTCTGACGCTGGATATCACTAATCTTACCGATAAACCGCAAAAACTGAACGTTGCCCTGACCGCCAGTGGTTTGCTTGAACTGGTCAGCGATTCACCCGCAGCCGTTGAATTAGCGCCAGGTGTGCGTACTACGCTGTTTATCCCGGTGCGAGCATTGCCGGGTTATGGCGATGGAGAAATTCAGGCCACCATTAGCGGGTTAGCGTTACCGGGTGAAACCGTTGCCGATCAGCATAAGCAGTGGAAAATCGGCGTCCGTCCGGCGTTCCCGGCACAAACGGTTAATTACGGTACGGCGTTACAGCTTGGTGAGACATGGGCGATTCCGGCGGATGGATTGCAAAACTTCTCGCCTGTTACGCTGGAAGGGCAATTGTTGTTGAGCGGCAAACCACCGCTGAACATTGCACGTTATATCAAAGAGTTAAAAGCGTATCCGTACGGCTGTCTTGAGCAAACCGCCAGCGGCCTGTTCCCGTCACTTTATACCAACGCAGCCCAACTGCAGGCGTTGGGCATCAAAGGCGACAGTGATGAGAAACGCCGTGCATCGGTCGATATCGGCATTTCCCGTTTGCTGCAAATGCAACGTGATAACGGCGGCTTTGCGCTGTGGGATAAAAACGGTGACGAAGAGTACTGGCTGACGGCTTACGTGATGGATTTCCTGGTCCGCGCAGGCGAACAGGGTTACAGCGTGCCGACAGACGCCATTAACCGGGGTAATGAGCGTCTGCTGCGCTATTTACAAGATCCGGGCATGATGTCGATCCCGTACGCGGATAATCTCAAAGCCAGTAAATTCGCCGTTCAGTCTTACGCTGCGCTGGTGCTGGCCCGTCAGCAAAAAGCACCACTGGGTGCGCTGCGTGAAATCTGGGAGCATCGTGCAGATGCCGCTTCTGGTTTACCGCTGCTGCAACTTGGCATTGCGCTGAAAACCATGGGTGATGCAACGCGTGGTGAAGAAGCGATTGTGCTGGCGCTGAAAACGCCGAGAAATAGTGATGAGCGGATATGGCTGGGTGATTACGGTAGTCCACTGCGCGACAACGCGTTAATGCTCTCCTTGCTGGAAGAAAATAAACTGCTACCCGATGAGCAGTACACTTTGCTGAACACACTTTCGCAGCAGGCGTTTGGTGAACGCTGGCTATCGACGCAGGAAAGTAACGCGTTGTTCCTGGCTGCCCGTACGATTCAGGATTTACCGGGTAAATGGCAGGCGCAAACCTCTTTCTCAGCTGAGCCGCTGACAGGCGAGAAAACGCTAAACAGCAATCTGAATAGCGATCAACTTGCCACCTTGCAGGTGAGAAACAGTGGCGATCAGCCGTTATGGTTGCGTATGGATGCCAGCGGTTATCCGCAATCCGCACCTTTACCGGCGAACAATGTGCTGCAAATCGAGCGTCATATTCTTGGTACTGATGGTAAGAGCAAATCGCTGGACTCGTTACGTAGCGGCGATCTGGTGCTGGTCTGGTTGCAGGTAAAAGCCAGTAACAGCGTGCCGGATGCGTTAGTCGTGGATCTGCTGCCTGCGGGTCTGGAACTGGAAAATCAGAATCTGGCGAACGGTAGCGCCAGCCTGGAGCAAAGTGGTGGCGAAGTGCAAAACTTACTGAACCAGATGCAGCAGGCGAGCATTAGCACATTGAGTTCCGTGACGATCGCTTTGTGGCGGCGGTTGCCGTTGATGAATACCAACCGGTAACGCTGGTGTATCTGGCGCGGGCGGTGACGCCGGGAACGTATCAGGTACCGCAACCGATGGTGGAATCAATGTATGTTCCCCAATGGCGGGCGACCGGCGCGGCTGAAGATCTGCTGATTGTCCGACCGTAAACGCTTCGCTTGTTAACCAAACGCGGCTGCTGGATAACGCTGGCAGCTGTGCCATTTCTCCTTTTTCTTGCAGCGTGGGGAGCAGATAAACTCTGGCCTCTACCGCTGCATGAAGTCAATCCCGCACGAGTGGTCGTGGCGCAGGATGGTACGCCGCTCTGGCGCTTCGCCGATGCTGATGGCATCTGGCGTTATCCGGTAACAATCGAAGATGTGTCTCCACGTTACCTTGAAGCGCTGATCAATTATGAAGATCGCTGGTTCTGGAAGCATCCGGGGGTGAATCCATTCTCGGTGGCGCGCGCAGCATGGCAAGATCTCACTTCGGGACGGGTTATTTCTGGTGGCAGCACGCTCACTATGCAGGTTGCTCGTCTGCTTGATCCTCACCCCAAAACATTTGGTGGCAAAATTCTCCAGCTCTGGCGCGCGTTGCAACTGGAGTGGCATTTGTCTAAGCGTGAAATTCTGATCTTGTATCTTAACCGCGCTCCGTTTGGCGGTACGTTGCAGGGGATCGGTGCGGCAAGTTGGGCTTATCTCGGAAAATCGCCTGCGAATTTAAGCTATTCCGAGGCGGCAATGCTGGCGGTGTTACCGCAAGCGCCCAGCCGACTGCGCCCGGATCGTTGGCCGGAGCGTGCCGAAGCCGCGCGTAATAAAGTGCTCGAACGGATGGCCGTGCAAGGTGTGTGGTCCCGTGAGCAGGTAAAAGAGTCAAGGGAAGAACCCATCTGGCTGGCACCCCGACAAATGCCGCAACTGGCACCGCTGTTTTCGCGCATGATGCTCGGTAAAAGCAAAAGCGACAAAATCGTTACTACGCTGGATGCCGGTCTTCAACGACGTCTGGAAGAACTGGCGCAAAACTGGAAAGGGCGGTTGCCACCGCGCAGCTCACTGGCGATGATCGTGGTTGATCATACCGATATGCGTGTTCGCGGCTGGGTGGGATCGGTTGATCTCAACGATGATTCACGCTTTGGTCATGTTGATATGGTCAATGCGATCCGATCGCCAGGATCGGTGCTCAAACCGTTTGTTTATGGTCTGGCGCTGGATGAAGGCTTGATCCACCCGGCATCACTGCTGCAAGACGTCCCCCGGCGCACCGGTGATTATCGACCAGGTAACTTTGATAGCGGTTTTCATGGCCCGATCAGCATGAGCGAGGCGCTGGTGCGCTCGCTGAACTTACCTGCTGTGCAGGTGCTGGAAGCCTATGGACCGAAACGGTTTGCGGCAAAGTTACGCAATGTTGGATTGCCGTTATATTTGCCCAACGGTGCTGCGCCGAATCTTTCACTCATTCTCGGCGGCGCTGGTGCAAAACTGGAAGATATGGCGGCAGCGTATACCGCGTTTGCTCGCCACGGCAAGGCAGGCAAATTGCGCTTACAGCCTGACGATCCGCTGCTTGAACGGCCTTTAATGTCGTCGGGGGCGGCGTGGATCATTCGCCGGATTATGGCTGATGAAGCGCAACCCTTGCCGGATAGTGCCTTGCCGCGCGTCGCCCCACTGGCATGGAAAACGGGCACCAGCTATGGCTATCGTGACGCCTGGGCGATTGGGGTTAACGCTCGCTATGTCATTGGGATCTGGACTGGCAGACCGGACGGCACGCCCGTTGTTGATCAGTTTGGCTTTGCCAGTGCCGTACCATTGTTGAATCAGGTCAATAATATCTTACTGTCGCGCAGTGCGAATCTGCCGGAAGACCCGCGCCCGAACTCAGTCACTCGTGGCGTTATCTGCTGGCCGGGCGGACAGTCTTTGCCGGAAGGTGACGGTAACTGTCGCCGCCGCCTGGCAACCTGGCTGCTGGACGGGAGTCAGCCGCCAACTCTATTACTGCCGGAGCAGGAAGGCATTAATGGCATTCGTTTCCCCATCTGGCTGGATGAAAATGGCAAACGTGTTGCCGCTGATTGCCCGCAAGCGCGACAAGAAATGATAAATGTCTGGCCGCTACCGCTGGAACCCTGGCTGCCCGCATCAGAAAGTCGCGCTGTGCGCTTACCACCGGCCTCGACAAGTTGCCCGCCATACGGTCACGATGCCCAGCTCCCGCTGCAGCTGACAGGCGTTCGCGATGGCGCGATTATTAAACGTTTACCGGGCGCAGCGGAAGCGACTTTGCCGTTGCAATCAAGTGGAGGGGCAGGTGAACGCTGGTGGTTTCTGAATGGCGAACCGTTAACTGAACGCGGGCGCAACGTGACCCTGCATTTGACGGATAAAGGTGATTATCAATTGCTGGTGATGGATGACGTGGGGCAAATCGCGACAGTGAAATTTGTCATGCAATAGTCTGTTTTGTCCCTGATTGTTGCTAAAACTCATTTTATTTTAAAAAAATGTTACCTTCATCAATAGTCAACGGCCCTGTTGCTCATTATAATCCGCGCCATCTCGTACGCTGGTACAGACAACAACAGAACAATTTACAGAGGTAAAAATGGCTATTGAACGTACTTTTTCCATCATCAAACCGAACGCGGTAGCAAAAAACGTCATTGGTAATATCTTTGCGCGCTTTGAAGCTGCAGGGTTCAAAATTGTCGGCACCAAAATGCTGCACCTGACCGTTGAACAGGCACGTGGCTTTTATGCTGAACACGATGGAAAACCGTTCTTTGATGGTCTGGTTGAATTCATGACCTCTGGCCCGATCGTGGTTTCCGTGCTGGAAGGTGAAAACGCCGTTCAGCGTCACCGCGATCTGCTGGGCGCGACCAATCCGGCAAACGCACTGGCTGGTACTCTGCGCGCTGATTACGCTGACAGCCTGACCGAAAACGGTACCCACGGTTCTGATTCCGTCGAATCTGCCGCTCGCGAAATCGCTTATTTCTTTGGCGAAGGCGAAGTGTGCCCGCGCACCCGTTAATAATTTCGTAAATGCCGCGTGCAAACGTGGCATCCGTGCGCCAGAATTTGTACAATGCAGCGCCCCCGGACGAGCAGCCGCTCACCGGGGCGTTTCTTTTTTCAACCCTCCAGGGGCCATAACGTGTAATAACGAGGCCGGAATAGCATATGTCTGAACAATTAGTCACACCTGAAAACGTCACCACGAAAGATGGAAAAATCAACCTGCTGGATCTCAACCGTCAGCAGATGCGGGAGTTTTTTAAAGATTTAGGTGAAAAACCCTTCCGCGCCGATCAGGTGATGAAGTGGATGTATCACTATTGCTGCGACAACTTTGATGAGATGACCGACATCAACAAAGTGTTGCGCGGCAAACTGAAAGAGGTGGCGGAAATCCGCGCACCGGAAGTGGTTGAAGAACAGCGTTCATCCGACGGCACCATTAAATGGGCGATCGCCGTTGGCGATCAGCGCGTCGAAACGGTGTATATCCCGGAAGACGACCGTGCCACGCTCTGCGTCTCTTCTCAGGTGGGGTGTGCGCTGGAGTGTAAATTCTGTTCCACCGCCCAGCAGGGCTTTAACCGCAACCTGCGGGTGTCGGAAATTATCGGCCAGGTGTGGCGTGCGGCGAAAATCGTCGGCGCAGCAAAAGTCACCGGTCAGCGCCCAATCACTAACGTAGTGATGATGGGCATGGGCGAGCCGCTGCTCAACCTGAACAACGTCGTTCCGGCGATGGAAATCATGCTTGATGATTTCGGTTTTGGCCTGTCTAAACGTCGCGTCACGCTTTCTACTTCCGGTGTAGTTCCGGCGCTGGATAAACTGGGCGATATGATCGACGTTGCACTGGCAATTTCCCTGCACGCGCCGAACGACGAAATTCGTGACGAAATTGTGCCGATCAACAAAAAGTACAATATCGAAACGTTCCTTGCTGCGGTGCGCCGTTATCTGGAGAAATCCAACGCCAATCAGGGCCGAGTCACTATTGAATACGTGATGCTTGACCACGTTAACGACGGCACTGAACACGCGCACCAACTGGCGGAGCTGCTGAAAGATACGCCGTGTAAGATCAACCTGATCCCGTGGAACCCGTTCCCGGGCGCGCCGTATGGACGCAGTTCGAACAGCCGTATCGACCGTTTCTCAAAAGTGCTGATGAGCTACGGTTTCACCACTATTGTGCGTAAAACTCGTGGTGATGATATCGATGCTGCCTGTGGTCAGTTGGCGGGCGATGTTATCGACCGTACGAAACGTACCCTGCGTAAACGGATGCAGGGTGAAGCCATCGACATTAAAGCGGTCTGATAGCCATTACGCCACGGTTACTTTATGTACCGTGCGTAATCTTTTATGAATGAAGTATTAAGTTGCAATTGTCTGGTCAATATTAACGGTGCGTTTTTGCTGACTTTAAGGCAGTATGTAACGATGCAACAGTAAGTTAGCCTTAGTGAATGTGGGCTTTGTCACGAGCACACAGACGGTCTTATACTGTATGATAACGGTTAACTTAACGGATGTTTCGCGGTGTGGGTGAGCATGATGGTTCACCGGCATCTCAATTCTCATTTAAACGTACCTGCAGCGAATGAATACTGAAGCCACGCACGACCAAAATGAAGCACTTACTACCGGCGCTCGCCTGCGTAATGCTCGCGAACAACTAGGACTTAGTCAGCAGGCCGTTGCCGAGCGACTTTGCCTGAAGGTTTCCACGGTACGCGACATTGAAGAAGATAAGGCACCCGCCGATCTTGCTTCAACATTCCTGCGCGGATATATCCGCTCTTATGCGCGTCTGGTACATATTCCAGAAGAAGAACTGCTGCCAGGGCTGGAAAAGCAGGCTCCACTACGGGCAGCGAAAGTTGCGCCGATGCAGAGTTTTTCCCTCGGTAAACGCCGCAAAAAACGTGACGGCTGGCTGATGACCTTCACCTGGCTGGTGTTGTTTGTGGTTATCGGCCTGAGCGGTGCCTGGTGGTGGCAAGACCACAAAGCTCAGCAGGAAGAGATCACCACTATGGCCGATCAATCTTCGGCGGAACTGAGCAGTAATAGCGAGCAGGGGCAGAGTGTTCCGTTAAATACGTCGACAACTACAGACCCGGCTACAACGTCCACGCCGCCAGCGTCTGTGGATACTACCGCAACCAACACGCAAACACCTGCCGTAACTGCGCCAGCACCAGCTGTTGATCCGCAACAGAATGCGGTTGTTTCGCCTTCGCAGGCAAATGTTGATACCGCCGCGACCCCGGCACCAACGGCAGCAACAACGCCAGATGGTGCTGCGCCGTTGCCAACCGATCAGGCTGGCGTGACCACGCCGGTGGCTGATCCGAATGCGCTGGTGATGAACTTTACTGCCGATTGCTGGCTGGAGGTCACTGATGCTACCGGTAAAAAATTGTTTAGCGGTATGCAGCGTAAAGACGGTAATTTGAACTTAACCGGCCAGGCACCGTACAAACTGAAAATTGGTGCGCCAGCCGCAGTACAGATCCAGTATCAAGGGAAACCTGTCGATCTGAGTCGTTTTATCAGAACTAACCAGGTTGCGCGTCTGACCCTCAATGCCGAACAATCACCGGCGCAGTAACAGACGGGTAACGCGGGAGATTTTTCATGCATAACCAGGCTCCAATTCAACGTAGAAAATCAACACGTATTTACGTTGGGTATGTGCCGATTGGCGATGGTGCTCCCATCGCCGTACAGTCCATGACCAATACGCGTACGACAGATGTCGAAGCAACGGTCAATCAAATCAAGGCGCTGGAACGCGTTGGCGCTGATATCGTCCGTGTCTCCGTACCGACGATGGACGCGGCAGAAGCGTTCAAACTCATCAAACAGCGGGTTAACGTGCCGCTGGTGGCTGACATCCACTTCGACTATCGCATTGCGCTGAAAGTAGCGGAATACGGCGTCGATTGTCTGCGTATTAACCCTGGCAATATCGGTAATGAAGAGCGTATTCGCATGGTGGTTGACTGTGCGCGCGATAAAAACATTCCGATCCGTATTGGCGTTAACGCCGGATCGCTGGAAAAAGATCTGCAAGAAAAGTATGGCGAACCGACGCCGCAGGCGTTGCTGGAATCCGCCATGCGTCATGTTGATCATCTCGATCGCCTGAACTTCGATCAGTTCAAAGTCAGCGTGAAAGCGTCTGACGTCTTCCTCGCTGTTGAGTCTTATCGTTTGCTGGCAAAACAGATCGATCAGCCGCTGCATCTGGGGATCACCGAAGCCGGTGGTGCACGCAGCGGGGCAGTAAAATCCGCCATTGGTTTAGGTCTGCTGCTGTCTGAAGGCATCGGCGACACGCTGCGCGTATCGCTGGCGGCCGATCCGGTCGAAGAGATCAAAGTCGGTTTCGATATTTTGAAATCGCTGCGTATCCGTTCGCGAGGGATCAACTTCATCGCCTGCCCGACCTGTTCGCGTCAGGAATTTGATGTTATCGGTACGGTTAACGCGCTGGAGCAACGCCTGGAAGATATCATCACTCCGATGGACGTTTCGATTATCGGCTGCGTGGTGAATGGCCCAGGTGAGGCGCTGGTTTCTACACTCGGCGTCACCGGCGGCAACAAGAAAAGCGGCCTCTATGAAGATGGCGTGCGCAAAGACCGTCTGGACAACAACGATATGATCGACCAGCTGGAAGCACGCATTCGTGCGAAAGCCAGTCAGCTGGATGAAGCGCGTCGAATTGACGTTCAGCAGGTTGAAAAATAATAACGTGATGGGAAGCGCCTCGCTTCCCGTGTATGATTGAACCCGCATGGCTCCCCAAACATTGAGGGAAGCGTTGAGGGTTCATTTTTATATTCAGAAAGAGAATAAACGTGGCAAAAAACATTCAAGCCATTCGCGGCATGAACGATTACCTGCCTGGCGAAACGGCCATCTGGCAGCGCATTGAAGGCACACTGAAAAACGTGCTCGGCAGCTACGGTTACAGTGAAATCCGCTTGCCGATTGTAGAGCAGACCCCGCTATTCAAACGTGCGATTGGTGAAGTCACCGACGTGGTTGAAAAAGAGATGTACACCTTTGAGGATCGCAATGGCGACAGCCTGACTCTGCGCCCTGAAGGGACGGCGGGCTGTGTACGCGCCGGCATCGAGCATGGTCTTCTGTACAATCAGGAACAGCGTCTGTGGTATATCGGGCCGATGTTCCGTCACGAGCGTCCGCAGAAAGGGCGTTATCGTCAGTTCCATCAGTTGGGCTGCGAAGTTTTCGGTCTGCAAGGTCCGGATATCGACGCTGAACTGATTATGCTCACCGCCCGCTGGTGGCGCGCGCTGGGTATTTCCGAACACGTAACTCTTGAGCTGAATTCTATCGGTTCGCTGGAAGCACGCGCCAATTACCGCGATGCGCTGGTGGCATTCCTTGAGCAGCATAAAGAAAAGCTGGACGAAGACTGCAAACGCCGCATGTACACTAACCCGCTGCGCGTGCTGGATTCAAAAAATCCGGAAGTGCAGGCGCTTCTCAACGACGCTCCGGCATTAGGTGATTATCTGGACGAGGAATCTCGTGAGCATTTTGCCGGTCTGTGCAAACTGCTTGAGAGCGCGGGGATCGCTTACACCGTAAACCAGCGTCTGGTGCGTGGTCTGGATTACTATAACCGTACCGTTTTCGAGTGGGTGACTAACAGTCTCGGCTCCCAGGGCACCGTGTGTGCAGGCGGTCGTTATGACGGTCTTGTGGAACAACTGGGCGGTCGTGCAACACCGGCTGTCGGTTTTGCGATGGGCCTCGAACGTCTTGTATTGTTAGTACAGGCCGTTAATCCGGAATTTAAAGCCGATCCTATTGTCGATATATACCTGGTGGCTTCAGGTGCTGATACACAATCTGCGGCTATGGCATTAGCTGAGCGTCTGCGTGATGAATTACAGGGCGTGAAATTGATGACCAACCACGGCGGCGGCAACTTTAAGAAACAGTTTGCCCGTGCTGATAAATGGGGTGCCCGCGTTGCTGTGGTGCTGGGTGAGTCTGAAGTGACTAACGGCACAGCAGTAGTGAAGGATTTGCGCTCTGGTGAGCAAACGGCAGTTGCGCAGGATAGCGTAGCCGCGCATTTGCGCACGTTACTGGGTTAAGGAAGGAGAAGGACAGCGTGGAAATTTACGAGAACGAAAACGACCAGGTAGAAGCGGTTAAACGCTTTTTTGCTGAAAATGGCAAAGCACTGGCTGTTGGGGTGATTTTGGGCGTTGGCGCACTGATTGGCTGGCGCTACTGGAACAGCCATCAGGTTGATTCTGCACGCTCCGCTTCTCTTGCCTATCAAAATGCGGTTACCGCAGTGAGCGAAGGCAAACCGGATAGCATCCCGGCGGCGGAAAAATTTGCTGCTGAAAATAAAAATACTTATGGTGCGCTGGCTTCTTTGGAACTTGCGCAGCAATTTGTTGACAAAAATGAACTAGAGAAAGCTGCCGCCCAGTTACAACAGGGGCTGGCAGACACGAGCGATGAAAATCTCAAAGCCGTGATAAATCTGCGTCTTGCTCGCGTTCAGGTACAGCTCAAGCAGGCTGATGCCGCGCTGAAAACCCTTGATACCATCAAAGGTGAAGGGTGGGCTGCCATTGTTGCCGACCTGCGTGGTGAAGCATTGCTGAGCAAAGGTGATAAGCAAGGTGCGCGTAGTGCATGGGAAGCAGGCGTGAAAAGCGATGTTACTCCGGCACTGAGCGAAATGATGCAGATGAAAATTAATAATTTGTCCATCTGAGAGGGACCCGATGCAATTGCGTAAATTACTGCTGCCAGGACTGCTTTCCGTTACCCTTTTAAGCGGCTGTTCGCTGTTTAACAGCGAAGAAGATGTGGTAAAGATGTCCCCATTGCCAACCGTTGAAAACCAGTTTACGCCGACCACGGCGTGGAGTACTTCCGTTGGTAGCGGCATTGGCAACTTCTATTCCAATCTTCATCCGGCACTGGCGGACAACGTTGTCTATGCAGCGGACCGCGCTGGTTTGGTAAAAGCGCTGAATGCGGATGATGGCAAAGAAATCTGGTCTGTCAGCCTGGCCGAGAAAGATGGCTGGTTCTCTAAAGAGCCTGCATTACTTTCTGGCGGTGTGACCGTGTCTGGTGGGCATGTCTACATTGGCAGCGAAAAGGCGCAGGTTTACGCGCTGAATACCAGCGATGGTACTGTGGCATGGCAAACTAAAGTCGCGGGTGAAGCACTTTCGCGCCCGGTGGTCAGCGACGGTCTGGTGTTAATCCACACCAGTAACGGTCAGTTACAAGCGCTGAACGAAGCTGACGGCGCTGTCAAATGGACAGTTAACCTCGATATGCCTTCGCTCTCTTTGCGTGGCGAGTCTGCGCCGGCAACGGCTTTTGGTGCGGCCGTCGTGGGGGGCGATAATGGTCGCGTCAGCGCAGTGCTGATGGAACAGGGCCAGATGATTTGGCAGCAGCGTATTTCCCAGGCGACCGGTTCTACCGAAATTGACCGTCTGAGCGATGTTGACACGACTCCCGTCGTTGTTAACGGCGTTGTTTTCGCGCTGGCCTATAATGGTAACCTGACGGCGCTTGATCTGCGCAGTGGTCAGATTATGTGGAAACGCGAACTGGGTTCGGTGAATGATTTCATCGTCGACGGCAATCGCATCTATCTGGTCGATCAAAATGACCGGGTGATGGCGTTGACCATTGATGGCGGCGTTACGCTGTGGACACAAAGCGATCTGTTGCATCGCCTGCTGACTTCTCCGGTGCTGTATGATGGCAACCTGGTGGTCGGTGACAGTGAAGGTTATCTGCACTGGATTAATGTCGAAGATGGTCGTTTCGTTGCCCAGCAAAAAGTTGATAGTTCCGGTTTCCAGACTGAACCGGTTGCCGCTGACGGCAAACTGCTGATCCAGGCAAAAGACGGAACCGTGTACTCTATTACACGTTAATCGTCTCTGTCGTTCACTTTGAAAACGGCTCCTGGACAGGGGCCGTTTTCCTGTTTTTAACAACGACGCGAATATAGCGTGCGTTGTCTGATGATTTATAAAAATGAGGCTTTAAACATGGTACCTGTGGTCGCGCTTGTCGGGCGCCCTAACGTAGGAAAATCCACGTTATTTAACCGTCTAACTCGCACCCGAGATGCGCTGGTTGCGGATTTCCCGGGTCTGACTCGTGACCGTAAGTACGGTCGTGCGGAAATTGAAGGCCGTGAGTTTATCTGTATTGATACCGGCGGGATTGATGGCACAGAAGACGGTGTAGAAACCCGCATGGCGGAACAGTCGCTGCTGGCGATTGAAGAAGCGGACGTCGTACTGTTTATGGTGGATGCGCGCGCGGGCCTGATGCCGGCAGATGAAGCGATTGCCAAACATCTGCGCTCCCGTGAAAAACCGACCTTCTTGGTGGCAAACAAAACTGACGGTCTGGATCCCGATCAGGCAGTGGTTGATTTCTACTCGCTTGGCTTAGGTGAAATCTACCCGATCGCCGCGTCTCACGGTCGTGGCGTATTAAGTCTGCTGGAGCATGTGCTGCTGCCGTGGATGGAAGATCTCGCACCGCAAGAGGAAGTCGACGAAGACGCTGAATACTGGGCGCAATTTGAAGCGGAAGAGAACGGCGAAGAAGAAGAGGAAGACGACTTCGACCCGCAAAGTCTGCCGATCAAACTGGCGATTGTGGGTCGTCCGAACGTAGGTAAGTCTACACTCACTAACCGTATTCTTGGTGAAGAGCGCGTTGTTGTTTATGACATGCCTGGCACGACGCGTGACAGTATCTACATTCCAATGGAACGCGATGGACGTGAGTATGTGCTCATTGACACCGCTGGCGTACGTAAACGCGGCAAAATCACCGATGCTGTAGAGAAATTCTCCGTAATCAAAACGTTGCAGGCCATTGAAGATGCCAACGTGGTGATGTTAGTGATTGATGCGCGCGAAGGTATTTCCGATCAGGAGCTCTCGCTGCTGGGCTTTATTCTCAATAGTGGGCGCTCACTTGTCATTGTGGTGAATAAGTGGGATGGCCTGAGCCAGGAAGTGAAAGAGCAGGTGAAAGAAACGCTGGACTTCCGTCTGGGCTTTATCGATTTTGCTCGTGTGCACTTTATCTCTGCCTTACACGGCAGTGGTGTTGGTAACTTGTTTGAATCAGTACGTGAAGCGTATGACAGCTCCACCCGTCGTGTGGGGACCTCTATGCTGACGCGCATCATGACGATGGCTGTTGAAGATCACCAACCGCCGCTGGTACGCGGTCGTCGTGTGAAGCTGAAATATGCCCACGCTGGTGGTTATAACCCGCCGATTGTGGTGATTCACGGTAATCAGGTGAAAGACCTGCCTGATTCCTACAAGCGCTACTTGATGAACTACTTCCGCAAATCGCTGGACGTAATGGGATCGCCGATTCGTATTCAGTTCAAAGAAGGGGAAAACCCGTATGCGAACAAGCGTAACACCCTGACGCCAACCCAGATGCGTAAACGTAAGCGTCTGATGAAGCACATCAAGAAAAATAAATAATTATCCGTAAGTATTTTATCTGCCATTCCCTCTATGAATGTAGAGGGATGGCTACCGGAGGAATTCATATGGAACTGCATTGTCCACAATGTCAGCATGTGCTTGATCAGGATAACGGCCATGCGCGTTGCCCATCCTGCGGGGAACTTATTGAAATGAAAGCTCTTTGTCCAGACTGCCATCAACCGTTGCAGGTGTTAAAAGCCTGCGGTGCAGTAGATTACTTCTGTCAGCACGGGCATGGCTTGATATCGAAAAAACGCGTTGAATTCGTGCTGGCTTAATGCACCTTTTTACGCGATTTTTTTACTGGCTGGATGTTTTTAACTTCACTTTCTATCCAGCCGTCTTCCAGACGTGTGGTTAGCATTTCACCCGCTTTAACTTGCTTCACTTTTTTCAGTACATTGCCGTCAGTAGCAGTAGTAACGCTGTATCCACGCGCCAGCGTTGACAGTGGGCTTACGGCTTCGAGGTGCGTTACTGCATTACCGAAACGTTCACGCGTGGCGCTAAGCTGTACGCGCAGGGTTTCTGCTAAACGATATTCCAGTTGCTGAATGCGCGTTTGCGCGCGATGAATCTTCGGCTGTGGATTTTGCTGATTCAGCCGCTGTGTTAACCGCTGCTGCTGTTGCCCGGTACGCTTAAGTTGATTTTCCAGCGCAAAGCTCATCCGCTTTTGCAGGCGCTCAAGCATGGTTTGCTGGCGTGCCAGCCGGAGCTGCGGATGCTGTTGCTGTAATCGGTGATGGATCTGCGTAAAGCGACGCGTGCGGTTGGCGAGATAATAATCCATCGCCATCTCCAGCCGTTGACGGGTCGATTGCACCTGGCGCAGTAACTCTTGCTGATTACGGCTCACTACTTCAGCGGCGGCAGACGGCGTTGGCGCACGCAGATCGGCAACAAAATCGGCAATGGTCACATCCGTCTCATGCCCGACGGCGCTGACGACCGGAATGCGGCTGGCAAAAATCGCCCGCGCTACGCGTTCGTCGTTAAAACTCCATAAATCTTCCAGCGAACCGCCGCCGCGCCCAACGATCAACACGTCGCACTCATTGCGCTGATTCGCCAGTTCAATGGCGCGAACAATTTGCCCCGGTGCGTCATCGCCCTGAACGGCGGTGGGGTAGATGATCACCGGTAGAGAAGGATCGCGACGTTTTAACACATGCAAAATATCATGTAGCGCAGCACCGGTTTTTGAGGTGATCACACCAACGCAATGCGCAGGGGAGGGAAGTGGTTTTTTGTATTGCTGATCGAACAAACCTTCAGCCTGCAACTTCGCTTTGAGCTGTTCGTACTTCTGTTGCAGCAGCCCTTCACCGGCCGGCTGCATACTCTCAACGATTATCTGGTAGTCACCGCGCGGCTCGTAGAGCGTAATATTGGCGCGAACTAAAACTTGTTGTCCATGCTGTGGACGGAAGGTCACCCGGCGGTTGCTGTTGCGGAACATCGCGCAGCGTACCTGGGCGGTGTCGTCTTTGAGTGTAAAGTACCAGTGACCGGAAGCCGGTTGTGTGAAATTAGAGATTTCGCCGCTGATCCAAACCTGTCCCATCTCATGCTCAAGCAGCAGACGAACCGTTTGATTCAGGCGACTAACGGTAAAAATTGCAGGGGATTGAGAAGGTAACATGTGAGCGAGATCAAATTCTAAATCAGCAGGTTATTCAGTCGATAGTAACCCGCCCTTCGGGGATAGCAAGCATTTTTTGCAAAAAGGGGTAGATGCAATCGGTTACGCTCTGTATAATGCCGCGGCAATATTTATTAACCACTCTGGTCGAGATATTGCCCATGCTACGTATCGCTAAAGAAGCTCTGACGTTTGACGACGTTCTCCTCGTTCCTGCTCATTCTACCGTTCTGCCGAATACTGCTGACCTCAGCACCCAGCTGACGAAAACTATTCGTCTGAATATCCCTATGCTTTCCGCAGCAATGGATACCGTAACGGAAGCGCGCCTGGCTATTGCTCTGGCTCAGGAAGGCGGTATCGGCTTTATCCACAAAAACATGTCCATTGAACGCCAGGCAGAAGAAGTTCGCCGTGTGAAAAAACACGAATCTGGTGTGGTGACTGATCCGCAGACTGTTCTGCCAACCACGACGCTGCGCGAAGTGAAAGAACTGACCGAGCGTAACGGTTTTGCGGGCTATCCGGTTGTTACCGAAGAAAACGAACTGGTGGGTATTATCACCGGTCGTGACGTGCGTTTTGTTACCGACCTGAACCAGCCGGTTAGCGTTTACATGACGCCGAAAGAGCGTCTGGTCACCGTGCGTGAAGGTGAAGCCCGTGAAGTGGTGCTGGCAAAAATGCACGAAAAACGCGTTGAAAAAGCGCTGGTGGTTGATGACGAATTCCACCTGATCGGCATGATCACCGTGAAAGACTTCCAGAAAGCGGAACGTAAACCGAACGCCTGTAAAGACGAGCAAGGCCGTCTGCGTGTTGGTGCTGCAGTTGGCGCAGGTGCGGGTAACGAAGAGCGTGTTGACGCGCTGGTTGCCGCTGGCGTTGACGTTCTGCTGATCGACTCCTCCCACGGCCACTCAGAAGGCGTTTTGCAGCGTATCCGTGAAACCCGTGCTAAATATCCGGATCTGCAAATCATCGGCGGCAACGTGGCAACAGCTGCAGGTGCACGCGCTTTGGCAGAAGCTGGTTGCAGCGCGGTTAAAGTCGGTATCGGCCCTGGTTCTATCTGTACGACTCGTATCGTTACTGGCGTAGGTGTTCCGCAGATCACTGCCGTTGCTGACGCAGTTGAAGCGCTGGAAGGCACAGGTATTCCGGTTATCGCAGATGGTGGTATTCGCTTCTCCGGCGACATCGCCAAAGCTATCGCCGCTGGCGCAAGCGCGGTAATGGTGGGTTCCATGCTGGCGGGTACTGAAGAATCTCCGGGTGAAATTGAACTCTACCAGGGCCGTTCTTACAAATCTTACCGTGGTATGGGCTCTCTGGGTGCGATGTCCAAAGGTTCTTCTGACCGTTACTTCCAGAGTGACAACGCTGCCGACAAACTGGTGCCGGAAGGTATCGAAGGTCGCGTAGCCTATAAAGGTTGCCTGAAAGAGATCATTCACCAGCAGATGGGCGGCCTGCGCTCCTGTATGGGCCTGACCGGCTGTGGTACTATCGACGAACTGCGTACTAAAGCGGAGTTTGTACGTATCAGCGGTGCGGGCATTCAGGAAAGCCACGTTCACGACGTGACCATTACTAAAGAGTCCCCGAACTACCGTCTGGGCTCCTGATTCTCTTCGCCCGACTTCATGTCGGGCGATTTATATTATCTGTTTCACTTGCCTCGGAATAAGCGTCAATGACGGAAAACATTCATAAGCATCGCATCCTCATTCTGGACTTCGGTTCTCAGTACACTCAACTGGTTGCGCGCCGCGTGCGTGAGCTGGGTGTTTACTGCGAACTGTGGGCGTGGGATGTGACAGAAGCACAAATTCGTGACTTCAATCCAAGCGGCATTATTCTTTCCGGCGGCCCGGAAAGTACTACTGAAGAAAACAGTCCGCGTGCGCCGCAGTATGTCTTTGAAGCAGGCGTACCGGTATTCGGCGTTTGCTATGGCATGCAGACCATGGCAATGCAGTTGGGCGGTCACGTTGAAGCCTCTAACGAACGTGAATTTGGCTACGCGCAGGTTGAAGTCGTAAACGACAGCGCACTGGTTCGCGGTATCGAAGATGCGCTGACCGCAGACGGTAAACCGCTGCTCGATGTCTGGATGAGCCACGGCGATAAAGTTACCGCTATCCCGTCCGACTTCGTCACCGTAGCCAGCACCGAAAGCTGCCCGTTTGCCATTATGGCTAACGAAGAAAAACGCTTCTATGGCGTACAGTTCCACCCGGAAGTGACTCACACCCGCCAGGGTATGCACATGCTGGAGCGTTTTGTGCGTGATATCTGCCAGTGTGAAGCCCTGTGGACGCCAGCGAAAATTATCGACGATGCTGTAGCTCGCATCCGCGAGCAGGTAGGCGACGATAAAGTCATCCTCGGCCTCTCTGGTGGTGTGGATTCCTCCGTAACCGCAATGCTGCTGCACCGCGCTATCGGTAAAAACCTGACTTGCGTATTCGTCGACAACGGCCTGCTGCGTCTCAACGAAGCAGAGCAGGTTCTGGATATGTTTGGCGATCACTTTGGTCTGAACATTGTTCACGTACCGGCAGAAGATCGCTTCCTGTCAGCGCTGGCTGGCGAAAACGATCCGGAAGCAAAACGTAAAATCATCGGGCGCGTTTTCGTTGAAGTGTTCGATGAAGAAGCGCTGAAACTGGAAGACGTGAAGTGGCTGGCGCAGGGCACCATCTACCCTGACGTTATCGAATCTGCGGCTTCTGCAACCGGTAAAGCACACGTCATCAAATCTCACCACAACGTGGGCGGCCTGCCGAAAGAGATGAAGATGGGCCTGGTTGAACCGCTGAAAGAGCTGTTCAAAGACGAAGTGCGTAAGATTGGTCTGGAGCTGGGCCTGCCGTACGACATGCTGTACCGTCACCCGTTCCCGGGACCAGGCCTTGGCGTTCGTGTGCTGGGTGAAGTGAAGAAAGAGTACTGTGACCTGCTGCGCCGTGCTGACGCCATCTTCATTGAAGAACTGCGTAAAGCGGACCTGTACAACAAAGTCAGCCAGGCGTTCACTGTGTTCCTGCCGGTACGTTCCGTTGGCGTAATGGGCGATGGTCGTAAGTATGACTGGGTTGTCTCTCTGCGTGCTGTCGAAACCATCGACTTTATGACCGCACACTGGGCGCATCTGCCGTACGATTTCCTCGGTCGCGTTTCCAACCGCATTATCAATGAAGTGAACGGTATTTCCCGCGTGGTGTATGACATCAGCGGCAAGCCGCCAGCTACCATTGAGTGGGAATGATTTTAATCCCTGCACTATGAATGAACAAAACCCTCTGTTACTACAGAGGGTTTTTTATCTTCAAGAATCATAGGCTTGAAGTTACTAACATCGATTAATTAAACCAGCTGTCCGATTTGTTCTCTTCTGCTTTGCCCACGCTTTTCATCAGATCGCGACCGCCTTCAGTCATATTTCTGTTGGCGTCAGCTTCAGATTGCACCACATCGGTTTGCGCAGCTTTGTGCTTCAGTTCCTGATCGATAAATTCGTTTTCTCGCTTAACGCGGGCTTCTTCTTTTGCCAGCGCCAGTTTTTGTTTCTGAATCTCTAAGCTGCGTAGCTCATCTTCATAACTTTGATCGCGTTTTTTGTCCGCAGAGGCTTCGGCGTCCAGTTTATCCTGACGAGCTTTCTTATTTGCTGCTGCCGTTGCCGCTCTTTTGTTAGCGGCGACCTGGGCATTTGCGCGACGTTGCTTCTCTTGCTGGATTTCCCTGTTGCGCTCCGCGACCCATTCGTCATGCTGCCTTTGCTCTTCATTTTTACCTTGCTGTTCCGCTTCTGCTACAGCAGAGAGTTGATCCTGCAATGATGAGGCGATAGCCGGATAGCTTAAGGAGGCCAAGATGGCGCAAAGAAAAACTTTCTTCATGACTCCTCCTGATTATTAGCTCTTTTCAGGACATTTAGTATTTGGCTGAATACGCGTTTCGTTATACGTTGTGGTAATAACAACGGCTAAACCTGTCGTAAACTGGCACTCTTTACCCACCTGTGTAGAGGTATACACTTTGGTGCCTTCCTTATATGTTAAAGAAACACCTTCCACTAAGGTTTTATCATTCACCATAGAACCCGCTGCCGCGCCTACAGCTCCGCCGCCAACTGCCCCTGCCGTCGTTCCGGAATTGCTGCCAGAACCGACGTTGTGGCCGATAACACCGCCAGCGACTGCGCCAATAAGCGCGCCGAAGGCTTGTGCGGGTAATGCTGCCAACTTACTGATTTAGTGTATGATGGTGATTTTAAGGTGCTTGCGTGGCTTCCATTTCCATCAGATGTCCTTCCTGCTCCGCTACTGAAGGCGTGGTGCGTAACGGCAAAAGCACTGCCGGACATCAGCGCTATCTCTGCTCTCATTGCCGTAAAACATGGCAACTACAGTTCACTTACACCGCCTCTCAGCCCGGTACGCACCAGAAA
>NZ_MECT01000054.1:0-9285 GCF_001722145.1 Shigella sp. FC1544 | reverse complement strand
GGCTACGTCGGTGCTAAATCACGTCAGCGCTGGCTGTTTTACGCGTATGACAGGATACGGAGGACGGTTGTGGCGCACGTCTTCGGTGAACGCACTCTGACCACACTGGAGCGTCTTCTGAGCCTGCTGTCGGCCTTTGAGGTCGTGGTATGGATGACGGATGGCTGGCCGCTGTATGAATCACGCCTGAAGGGAAAGCTGCACGTTATCAGCAAGCGTTACACTCAGCGCATTGAGCGACATAATCTGAATCTGAGACAACATCTGGCAAGGCTGGGACGGAAGTCACTGTCGTTCTCAAAATCGGTGGAGCTGCATGACAAGGTCATCGGGCATTATCTGAACATAAAACACTATCAGTAAGTTGGAGTCATTACCTCAGAGTACGGGACTTTATCTCTGATGCGGCGAACGTATTTTTTAGCCTCGAGTTGATACTGGCCTGCCGAATTAATAAACGAGAAATTCATGCCGCCTTTATCCGCTTCTTTGGCCTGCGCCACCAGCGTTTCCAGTTCAGACACTTTCTTCATTGCCGCATCAACATCAAACTTCTCTTGCGATATCAGGTTATTAATTTGTTTCGCTGAAATCATGACTGCCAGAGAATAGTAGTGGAATATTTTCCCTTCTCTTTCTTCAATATTTTTCAGTTCCGCAAGCTGGCGCTTATCGTTAATTTCCTGAATCGCCGCATGATAAGATTCTGCTACAGGTTCAAAGGCTTACAGATTTTTTAAGAATGTCTGGTGCAGCGTTTTCCCTTTCGCAAACGCATCGTCTTTATAATTTTCCTGGGTGTAATATTTATCCATTTCGTTAATGGTATTACCCAACGCCACGGCAGCATCGATATAACTCACCGCCACGCCATCAATTGGTTGCAGCGCAGGCGTTAACGCCACAGCACTTTTTACGCCTTTTTCACACTCAGCGAGGTTGGATTCACTAATGCCGTAGATGCCATAAACAGTACGCTCTTCACCGGTAGGCCCCTGTTTAAAATCTTTCAGCCAGTCAACATAACGCGCCAGACTGCGCTGTACAGGGATCTGTAACTTGTTATAGCACTTGATATAGACATCCATTTTTTCGTCGAAAACCGCTTGTTCATCGACCACCGGTTGCGCAGGTGTTTCAGGTTTAGCTTCTGCTTTTGCAACGGGAGCTTCAGGAGCTGGTGCGGCAGGTTGACTATTGGCAGGCGGGGGCGTTTCTGTTTCGGCTTTTTTATCATCACAACCCGTCAGACCGAGGGCCATGATGGCGACTATAATAGCGGAAGATAATAAATTCCTTTTCATTTAATTGCCTTATAAATATATAGATAAGAGAGTGAACATAATAAATGAAAAAAGAAAACGCCACTACACGCGTTTTATTTATAAATAAAAATAATAAAATTCACGAAATGAATAAGTCCTGCAATTTAATATATATCGCAGGACTTATTTTAATTAATTGCTCAAACGCTGCGGATGGGTATAAACCGTTGCCCGACCCGGTTTACAAAAACCTACCAGTGTCAGATTACAGCGCTCAGCCACTTCTACAGCAAGCGTGGTCGCGGCAGACACCGCAAACAAAATCTCTACGCCGCACATCGCCGACTTTTGCACCATTTCATAACTGGCGCGACTGGAAACCAGTACCGCACCTTGCTGCCAGCTTTCCCCTTCTTGTGACCGGCGGCCTAACAGTTTGTCCAGCGCCACATGGCGACCCACGTCTTCATGCCCGCCGACCAGTTCGCCAGATGGCAACATCCAGGCAGCGGCGTGAGTACAACCAGTCAGTTGCCCCACTGGCTGAAAATCGTTGAGATGACGTAATGCATCATCCAGTTTGTTGAGATCAAACGTCTGGGTGAACGGTAGCGGCTGCACCGGTTTTCCGATGTCATTAAGTTGCTCCACGCCGCATACGCCACAGCCCGTACGTCCCGCCAGCGCCCGGCGGCGCTCCTTCAACCCCATAAAGCGGCGGCTGGAAAGCTCAATTTGTACTTCAAGACCATTACAGGAAGGAACGACATCCATGCCGAAGATATCGCGCGGACTTTCGATAATCCCCTCGGAAAGCGAAAAACCGAGCACAAAGTACTCAAGGTCTTTGGGCGACGCCATCATCACCACATGCGAAATGCCGTTGTAGACCAGCGCAACGGGAACTTCTTCCGCGACCTCATCTAACCGTGGGTGTTGTAAATCATCACGCCGCCATAACTCAATTTGACGAACACCTGTGATATTTGTCACATTTTCGATTTCTTTTCGCTGTGTTTTTTTCACTTTCTCTTAACCAGATAAGAACACACACACCAACATTATGGTATTCTGTTACAAACCCTTCCTGGATGGAGGGAAATTGAGCCAATTCTGGACCTTTGCGGCCCCTTCCGCAAAGAAAAATAACTCCCACTCCCTGCACACGCAGCAAGCGAATGTAAATGGGACGTGACAATGTCGAAACAAGGAGCAATCCATGCAGGTCAGCAGAAGGCAGTTCTTTAAGATCTGCGCTGGCGGTATGGCAGGCACCACGGCAGCGGCACTAGGTTTTGCACCCAGCGTAGCACTCGCGGAAACCCGGCAGTATAAACTGCTGCGCACCCGCGAAACCCGTAATACCTGCACCTATTGTTCCGTAGGCTGTGGGCTGTTGATGTACAGCCTCGGTGACGGAGCAAAAAACGCCAAAGCATCTATCTTCCATATCGAAGGCGATCCGGATCACCCGGTCAACCGCGGTGCACTTTGTCCGAAAGGCGCTGGCCTGGTGGATTTCATCCACTCCGAAAGCCGTCTGAAGTTTCCGGAATACCGTGCGCCAGGTTCTGATAAATGGCAGCAAATCAGTTGGGAAGAGGCGTTTGATCGCATCGCCAAACTGATGAAAGAAGACCGCGATGCTAACTACATTGCGCAAAACGCCGAAGGCGTGACTGTTAACCGCTGGCTCTCCACCGGGATGCTGTGTGCTTCCGCGTCGAGTAACGAAACCGGCTATTTAACGCAAAAATTCTCCCGCGCGCTGGGTATGCTCGCGGTCGACAACCAGGCGCGTGTCTGACACGGACCAACGGTAGCAAGTCTTGCTCCAACATTTGGTCGCGGTGCGATGACCAACCACTGGGTCGACATCAAGAACGCCAACCTCGTCGTGGTGATGGGCGGTAACGCCGCTGAAGCTCACCCGGTCGGGTTCCGCTGGGCGATGGAAGCCAAAATTCACAACGGCGCGAAGCTGATTGTGATCGATCCTCGCTTTACGCGTACGGCGGCGGTAGCTGACTACTATGCCCCTATTCGTTCCGGTACTGACATTGCTTTCCTGTCAGGCGTATTGCTGTACCTGCTGAACAATGAAAAATTCAACCGCGAATACACCGAAGCCTATACCAACGCCAGCCTGATCGTGCGTGAGGATTACGGCTTTGAAGATGGCCTGTTCACCGGCTATGACGCGGAAAAACGCAAGTACGATAAATCCTCCTGGACTTACGAACTGGACGAAAACGGCTTCGCCAAACGCGATACCACGCTGCAACATCCGCGCTGCGTGTGGAACTTGCTGAAACAGCACGTTTCCCGCTACACGCCAGATGTGGTTGAAAACATCTGTGGTACGCCAAAAGACGCGTTCCTGAAAGTCTGCGAATACATCGCAGAAACCAGTGCTCACGATAAAACTGCCTCGTTCCTGTATGCCCTCGGCTGGACGCAACACTCCGTTGGTGCGCAAAACATTCGTACGATGGCGATGATCCAGCTGCTGCTCGGCAATATGGGGATGGCAGGCGGCGGCGTTAACGCCCTGCGCGGTCACTCCAATATTCAGGGGCTGACGGACCTGGGGCTGCTGTCGCAGAGCCTGCCAGGTTACATGACGCTGCCAAGCGAGAAGCAGACCGATCTGCAAACCTACCTTACCGCCAACACGCCAAAACCGCTGCTGGAAGGCCAGGTAAACTACTGGGGCAACTACCCGAAATTCTTCGTCTCTATGATGAAGGCCTTCTTTGGTGATAAAGCGACGGCGGAAAATAGCTGGGGCTTTGACTGGTTGCCGAAGTGGGATAAAGGCTACGACGTCCTGCAATACTTCGAGATGATGAAAGAGGGCAAGGTCAATGGCTATATCTGCCAGGGTTTTAACCCTGTTGCCTCATTCCCGAACAAAAACAAAGTGATCGGTTGTCTGTCGAAACTGAAGTTCCTCGTCACCATCGACCCGCTGAACACTGAAACCTCTAACTTCTGGCAGAACCACGGTGAGCTGAACGAAGTTGACTCGTCGAAGATCCAGACCGAAGTGTTCCGTCTGCCATCGACTGCTTCGCAGAAGAGAACGGTTCAATCGTTAACTCAGGTCGCTGGTTGCAGTGGCACTGGAAAGGTGCGGACGCCCCGGGGATTGCGCTGACTGACGGTGAGATCCTCTCCGGTATCTTCCTGCGCTTGCGCAAGATGTATGCCGAACAGGGTGGCGCGAACCCGGATCAGGTGCTGAACATGACCTGGAACTACGCCATTCCGCATGAGCCGAAGTCGGAAGAAGTAGCGATGGAGAGCAACGGTAAGGCGCTGGCCGATATTACCGATCCGGCAACCGGTGCGGTTATCGTCAAGAAAGGCCAACAACTTAGCTCGTTCGCCCAATTGCGCGATGACGGTACAACCTCCTGTGGCTGCTGGATTTTCGCCGGTAGCTGGACGCCGGAAGGCAACCAGATGGCGCGTCGTGATAACGCCGATCCGTCTGGCCTCGGTAACACGCTGGGCTGGGCATGGGCATGGCCGCTTAACCGCCGCATTCTGTATAACCGCGCCTCCGCAGATCCGCAGGGTAACCCGTGGGATCCGAAGCGTCAGTTGCTGAAATGGGACGGCACTAAGTGGACCGGCTGGGATATTCCGGACTACAGCGCAGCGCCTCCGGGTAGCGGCGTCGGGCCGTTTATCATGCAGCAGGAAGGCATGGGGCGTCTGTTTGCCCTCGATAAGATGGCGGAAGGTCCGTTCCCGGAACACTACGAGCCGTTTGAAACGCCGCTGGGAACTAACCCGCTGCATCCAAACGTTATCTCGAACCCGGCTGCACGTATCTTTAAAGACGACGCCGAAGCATTGGGTAAAGCCGATAAGTTCCCGTATGTCGGAACCACCTATCGTCTGACCGAGCACTTCCACTACTGGACCAAACACGCGCTGTTGAACGCGATTTTGCAGCCAGAGCAGTTTGTGGAAATCGGGGAGTCGCTGGCGAATAAACTTGGCATTGCCCAGGGCGATACCGTGAAAGTCTCCTCCAACCGTGGCTATATCAAAGCCAAAGCGGTGGTGACCAAACGTATTCGCACGCTGAAAGCGAACGGCAAAGATATCGATACCATCGGTATTCCGATTCACTGGGGCTATGAAGGCGTAGCTAAAAAAGGCTTTATTGCCAATACTTTAACGCCATTCGTTGGTGATGCGAACACGCAGACGCCGGAGTTTAAGTCCTTCCTTGTGAATGTGGAAAAGGTGTAACGGAGACGACATATGGCTTATCAATCTCAAGATATCATTCGTCGTTCCGCGACTAACGGTCTGACCCCCGCGCCTCAGGCGCGGGACTTCCAGGAAGAAGTGGCGAAACTCATCGACGTCACCACCTGTATCGGCTGTAAAGCCTGTCAGGTGGCGTGTTCAGAGTGGAACGACATTCGCGATACCGTCGGCAATAACATTGGGGTGTACGACAACCCCAATGATTTAAGTGCCAAATCGTGGACGGTGATGCGCTTCTCGGAAGTGGAGCAGAACGACAAACTGGAATGGCTGATCCGCAAAGACGGCTGTATGCACTGTTCCGATCCAGGCTGTCTGAAAGCGTGCCCGGCGGAAGGTGCAATTATTCAGTATGCCAACGGTATCGTCGACTTCCAGTCCGAGCAGTGCATTGGCTGCGGTTATTGCATTGCGGGCTGTCCGTTCGACATTCCGCGCCTCAACCCGGAAGACAACCGCGTCTACAAATGTACGCTGTGCGTTGACCGCGTGGTGGTTGGGCAAGAACCAGCCTGCGTGAAGACCTGCCCAACGGGCGCGATTCACTTCGGTACGAAAGAGTCGATGAAAACGCTGGCGAGCGAGCGCGTGGCGGAGCTGAAAACCCGCGGTTACGACAATGCGGGCCTGTACGATCCGGCAGGCGTCGGTGGTACACACGTTATGTACGTGCTGCACCATGCTGACAAGCCAAATCTGTATCATGGCTTGCCGGAGAACCCGGAAATCAGCGAAACCGTGAAATTCTGGAAAGGCATCTGGAAACCGCTCGCAGCTGTTGGCTTTGCGGCTACCTTCGCAGCCAGTATCTTCCACTACGTGGGTGTCGGTCCGAACCGTGCGGATGAGGAAGAGAATAATCTGCACGAAGAGAAAGACGAGGAGCGCAAATGAAACGACGTGACACCATCGTGCGCTACACCGCGCCGGAACGTATCAACCACTGGATCACCGCCTTCTGCTTCATCCTGGCGGCGGTGAGCGGGCTGGGCTTTTTGTTCCCGTCCTTCAACTGGTTGATGCAAATCATGGGCACACCGCAGCTGGCGCGAATTCTGCACCCGTTTGTCGGCGTGGTTATGTTTGCCTCGTTCATCATCATGTTTTTCCGTTACTGGCATCACAACCTAATCAATCGGGATGATATCTTTTGGGCGAAGAATATTCGTAAGATCGTCGTCAACGAGGAAGTAGGTGACACCGGGCGTTATAACTTCGGTCAGAAATGCGTTTTCTGGGCGGCGATTATTTTCCTGGTTCTGCTGCTGGTGAGCGGCGTGATTATCTGGCGTCCTTATTTTGCGCCTGCTTTCTCAATCCCGGTGATCCGATTCGCGTTAATGCTGCATTCATTTGCCGCAGTGGCGTTAATTGTGGTTATCATGGTGCATATCTACGCCGCCCTTTGGGTGAAAGGCACGATTACCGCCATGGTGGAAGGATGGGTTACCAGCGCCTGGGCGAAGAAACATCACCCGCGCTGGTACCGTGAGGTCCGCAAGACAACGGAAAAGAAAGCTGAATGAGTATTCGCATAATCCCGCAAGATGAGCTGGGTTCGAGCGAGAAACGTACGGCGGATATGATTCCGCCGTTATTGTTCCCTCGGCTCAAGAATTTATACAACCGCCGCGCCGAGCGTCTGCGCGAGCTGGCAGAAAATAATCCGCTGGATGATTACCTGCGCTTTGCTGCGCTTATCGCCCACGCCCAGGAAGTGGTGCTGTACGACCATCCGCTGGAGATGGATCTGACCGCGCGCATTAAAGAAGCCAGCGCACAGGGCAAGCCCCCGCTGGATATTCACGTTCTGCCGCGTGATAAGCACTGGCAAAAGCTGCTGATGGCGCTGATTGCTGAGCTGAAACCTGAAATGAGCGGCCCGGCGCTGGCAGTGATTGAGAATCTGGAGAAGGCATCGACTCAGGAGCTGGAAGATATGGCCAGCGCACTGTTTGCCTCTGATTTCTCATCCGTCAGCAGCGATAAAGCGCCGTTTATCTGGGCTGCACTGTCGCTCTACTGGGCGCAGATGGCCAATCTGATCCCCGGCAAAGCCCGCGCTGAATACGGCGAGCAACGTCAATATTGCCCGGTTTGTGGTTCTATGCCGGTGTCCAGCATGGTGCAAATTGGCACCACTCAGGGTCTGCGTTACCTGCACTGCAACCTGTGTGAAACCGAATGGCACGTAGTGCGCGTAAAATGCAGCAACTGTGAACAGAGCGGCAAACTGCATTACTGGTCGCTGGATGACGAACAGGCCGCGATTAAAGCCGAAAGCTGCGATGACTGCGGCACTTACCTGAAGATTCTTTATCAGGAAAAAGAACCGAAAGTTGAAGCCGTGGCAGATGACCTCGCTTCTCTGGTACTGGACGCGCGAATGGAGCAAGAAGGCTATGCCCGCAGTTCCATCAACCCGTTCCTGTTTCCGGGTGAAGGGGAGTAATCTCTGACGTTTTCCGGGTGGCGCTGGTCGCCCGGATTACAGCTCATAGGGTGTGACGACACCATCTCTCGTATTCCGCGTTACCCATTCAAGATCATGCCGCAATTGTCTGTTTGCCTCGTTCTTCCCTCCAACACATCGATAAGGTTATGGGTATGTCACTGATGACAAGCGTATGATTGCCTGATGCGCTGCGCTTATCAGGCCTACCAATAAACTTCAATATATTGAATTTGCATGACTTTGTAGGCCGGATAAGGCGTTCACGCCGCATCCGGCATGAACAACGCGCACGTTGTCAGCAATCTGATTGACATCATTTTTTCCCATTACCATTCCTCGCGCAGCTTACGCTGATATTCGACACCATCTTCCTCACACCCTTGCCAGATGCCAGGAACACTGGTTCTTGCTGTTTGCGATTGATTTATCAGGTATTGATCTACCGCTTCCCTTAATAGGTCCGCACGAGGAAGATTACGCTGCACCTCGAGATCATCAAGTTGCTTAATCACCTCATTCGATAAATCGAGTAAAATTCTGCCCATATCTATACCTGCCAGAGAGTTCATAAATATCTCGCCAATATCATTTTTGAATCTATGGAGAGAAAAGTACCCTTGCCGAATCTTTAAAGAAAGCTCATTTACGCATCATTTTTTATTTTTGCGAGGCGTTTTCCAGATACGATGTAACAGTTGCAGTTATTATAAGTTCAAGTAAAACAGCCTTGTATTAATACCAGAATAAGGGCATCTGTTTTTTTATATTCAAGAATGAAAAATTTTTTTCATTCCTTATGCTCCTTACACTGATCATCAACACCAACTACCTCCCCCTTTTGCCTGCCTCCCTTTGCTTTACGCACCGGAAATTGCTGCCGCTCCAGATATTGCTCAACCGCTTCGCGTAAAATTGCAGATCGTGAAACCTTACGCCAGCCCCGAAGCTTGTTCAGCCGTTTAATTGCCTCTTCTGAGGTAGCCTGAGTTTAACGGACACTCCTTCCTGAAATAGAATGGCATCAGAAGGAGCTAATAATGAGCAGAAAAAACCAACGTTACTCTAAAGAGTTCAAAGCCGAAGCTGTCAGAACGGTTCTTGAAAATCAACTTTCGATCAGTGAAGGCGCTTCCCGATTATCCCTTCCTGAAGGCACTTTAGGACAATGGGTTACCGCCGCCAGAAAAGGGCTCGGTACTCCTGGTTCCCGCACGGTGGCTGAACTGGAATCTGAAATTCTGCAACTGCGTAAGGCGTTAAATGAAGCTCGCCTTG
>NZ_MECT01000053.1:0-9325 GCF_001722145.1 Shigella sp. FC1544 | reverse complement strand
CAGCGCTGGCTGTTTTACGCGTATGACAGGCTCCGGAAGACGGTTGTTGCGCACGTATTCGGTGAACGCACTATGGCGACGCTGGGGCGTCTTATGAGCTTGCTGTCACCCTTTGACGTGGTGATATGGATGACGGATGGCTGGCCACTGTATGAATCCCGCCTGAAGGGAAAGCTGCACGTAATCAGCAAGCGATATACGCAGCGAATTGAGCGGCATAACCTGAATCTGAGGCAGCACCTGGCACGGCTGGGACGGAAGTCGCTGTCGTTCTCAAAATCGGTGGAGCTGCATGACAAAGTCATCGGGCATTATCTGAACATAAAACACTATCAATAAGTTGGAGTCATTACCTAAGCTCTGATGAAGGCGTTGGTATGTCGCTATCGATGTGCAATCTATGAGGAGACTTATAATGAGTTCTGATAATGATATCGTTTTGACTCATAATCTATTCACCTTATATATACTGGAGGTTTTGAGGATGATGATTAATTATTATCGCCAGAACGAAATGTGCACGAAAAATTGCTATAAGAATTGTGTCACTTTTATCATTGTGATATGACCACTTCGTCATTAATCTCATGATCGTTTAAATACTACCGCCAAATCACGCAACGAACTTTGCTGGATTCAGTTTATGCTGCTGTAAATCCGCTCGCAGTAAACCTTTCAGACGCACCGTGATGTTATCAGTGGTTCTTTAAGCGTTTTGCTGGTGTACTCACTACAAACGAATTGCGAATCGAATCAATGTGAAACGGAAAGGTACAATCTCCCTTTTTTTAGTGTTAACATCGTTCAACCGGGTGGAAGGTGAGAGGTTAATGTCTTTCATTTGTGTACCTGATTGCGAACCAATTTAGCATTTGTTGGCTAGATGGTTTCGCAATGAACTGTTAATAAACAAATTTTTCTTTGTATGTGATCTTTCGTGTGGGTCACCACTGCAAATAAGGATATAAAATGCCTGTTATAACTCTTCCTGATGGCAGCCAACGCCATTACGACCACGCTGTAAGCCCCATGGATGTTGCGCTGGACATTGGTCCAGGTCTGGCGAAAGCCTGTATCGCAGGGCGCGTTAATGGCGAACTGGTTGATGCTTGCGATCTGATTGAAAACGACGCACAACTGTCGATCATTACCGCCAAAGACGAAGAAGGTCTGGAGATCATTCGTCACTCCTGTGCGCACCTGTTAGGGCATGCGATTAAACAACTTTGGCCGCATACCAAAATGGCAATCGGCCCGGTTATTGACAACGGTTTTTATTACGACGTTGATCTTGACCGCACGTTAACCCAGGAAGATGTCGAAGCACTCGAGAAGCGGATGCATGAGCTTGCTGAGAAAAACTACGACGTCATTAAGAAGAAAGTCAGCTGGCACGCAGCGCGTGAAACTTTCGCCAACCGTGGGGAGAGCTACAAAGTCTCCATTCTTGACGAAAACATCGCCCATGATGACAAGCCAGGTCTGTACTTCCATGAAGAATATGTCGATATGTGCCGCGGTCCGCACGTACCGAACATGCGTTTCTGCCATCATTTCAAACTAATGAAAACGGCAGGGGCTTACTGGCGTGGCGACAGCAACAACAAAATGTTGCAACGTATTTACGGTACGGCGTGGGCAGACAAAAAAGCACTTAACGCTTACCTGCAGCGCCTGGAAGAAGCCGCGAAACGCGACCACCGTAAAATCGGTAAACAGCTCGACCTGTACCATATGCAGGAAGAAGCGCCGGGTATGGTATTCTGGCACAACGACGGCTGGACCATCTTCCGTGAACTGGAAGTGTTTGTTCGTTCTAAACTGAAAGAGTACCAGTATCAGGAAGTTAAAGGTCCGTTCATGATGGACCGTGTCCTGTGGGAAAAAACCGGTCACTGGGACAACTACAAAGATGCAATGTTCACCACATCTTCTGAGAACCGTGAATACTGCATTAAGCCGATGAACTGCCCGGGTCACGTACAAATTTTCAACCAGGGGCTGAAGTCTTATCGCGATCTGCCGCTGCGTATGGCCGAGTTTGGTAGCTGCCACCGTAACGAGCCGTCAGGTTCGCTGCATGGCCTGATGCGCGTGCGTGGATTTACCCAAGATGACGCGCATATCTTCTGTACTGAAGAACAAATTCGCGATGAAGTTAACGGATGTATCCGTTTAGTCTATGATATGTACAGCACTTTTGGCTTCGAGAAGATCGTCGTCAAACTCTCCACTCGTCCTGAAAAACGTATTGGCAGCGACGAAATGTGGGATCGTGCTGAGGCGGACCTGGCGGTTGCGCTGGAAGAAAACAACATCCCGTTTGAATATCAACTGGGTGAAGGCGCTTTCTACGGTCCGAAAATTGAATTTACCCTGTATGACTGCCTCGATCGTGCATGGCAGTGCGGTACAGTACAGCTGGACTTCTCCTTGCCGTCTCGTCTGAGCGCCTCCTATGTGGGCGAAGACAACGAGCGTAAGGTACCGGTAATGATTCACCGCGCAATTCTGGGGTCGATGGAACGTTTCATCGGTATCCTGACCGAAGAATTCGCTGGTTTCTTCCCGACCTGGCTTGCGCCAGTTCAGGTTGTTATCATGAATATTACCGATTCACAGTCTGAATACGTTAACGAATTGACGCAAAAACTATCAAATGCGGGCATTCGTGTTAAAGCAGACTTGAGAAATGAAAAGATTGGCTTTAAAATCCGCGAGCACACTTTGCGTCGCGTCCCATATATGCTGGTCTGTGGTGATAAAGAGGTGGAATCAGGCAAAGTTGCCGTTCGCACCCGCCGTGGTAAAGACCTGGGAAGCATGGACGTAAATGAAGTGATCGAGAAGTTGCAACAAGAGATTCGCAGCCGCAGTCTTAAACAATTGGAGGAATAAGGTATTAAAGGCGGAAAACGAGTTCAAACGGCGCGCCCTAACCGTATCAATGGCGAAATTCGCGCCCAGGAAGTTCGCTTAACAGGTCTGGAAGGCGAGCAGCTTGGTATTGTGAGTCTGAGAGAAGCTCTGGAGAAAGCAGAAGAAGCCGGAGTAGACTTAGTCGAGATCAGCCCTAACGCCGAGCCGCCGGTTTGTCGTATAATGGATTACGGCAAATTCCTCTATGAAAAGAGCAAGTCTTCTAAGGAACAGAAGAAAAAGCAAAAAGTTATCCAGGTTAAGGAAATTAAATTCCGTCCTAGTACAGATGAAGGCGACTATCAGGTAAAACTCCGCAGCCTGATTCGCTTTCTCGAAGAGGGTGATAAAGCCAAAATCACGCTGCGTTTCCGCGGTCGTGAGATGGCGCACCAGCAAATCGGTATGGAAGTGCTTAATCGCGTGAAAGACGATTTGCAAGAACTGGCAGTGGTCGAATCCTTCCCAACGAAGATCGAAGGCCGCCAGATGATCATGGTGCTCGCTCCTAAGAAGAAACAGTAAGGCCTTCAAGTAGCACTGTCTGTGGAGCCTTCGGGCTTCACAGGCTTTGTTCGCCTTTGTTTCGTTTATTAACAATGCGAAGTGGAAGTTATTAAAATGCCAAAAATTAAGACCGTACGCGGTGCTGCTAAGCGCTTCAAAAAAACCGGTAAAGGTGGTTTTAAGCACAAGCACGCTAACCTGCGTCACATTCTGACCAAAAAAGCGACCAAACGTAAACGTCACCTGCGTCCGAAAGCCATGGTTTCCAAAGGCGATCTGGGCCTGGTAATCGCGTGCCTGCCGTACGCATAAGCCGTTAACGTTTTTAACTTTTTAATTAGAATATAGATACAGGAGAGCACATATGGCTCGCGTAAAACGTGGTGTTATTGCACGCGCACGTCACAAGAAAATTTTGAAACAAGCTAAAGGCTACTACGGTGCGCGTTCTCGCGTATACCGCGTTGCCTTCCAGGCTGTTATCAAAGCTGGTCAGTATGCTTACCGTGACCGTCGTCAACGTAAGCGTCAGTTCCGTCAACTGTGGATTGCACGTATCAACGCAGCAGCACGTCAGAACGGTATTTCTTACAGCAAATTCATCAATGGCCTGAAAAAAGCCTCTGTTGAAATCGACCGTAAGATCCTGGCTGATATCGCAGTATTCGACAAAGTAGCGTTCACCGCTCTGGTTGAAAAAGCGAAAGCAGCTCTGGCATAAGCCAGTTGAAAGAGGGAGCTAGTCTCCCTCTTTTCGTTTCAACGCCATCAAAACATTGACTTTTATCGCCGTAGCCTTTTCAATAAAGGTCTTTTGAAGAGTACCAAAAGGTAACGCAAGCAATGAATGCTGCTATTTTCCGCTTCTTTTTTTACTTTAGCACCTGAATCCAGGAGGCTAGCGCGTGAGAAGAGAAACGGAAAACAGCGCCTGAAAGCCTCCCAGTGGAGGCTTTTTTTGTATGCGCGTTTTGAAAAATAAAAAGCCAGTCTATCAGGCGTAATTGTCGCAGCCAGTCTGGATACGGCCAGCGCGGAGAAACCGGAGCGTATTTAAGTACGTGAGAATTTCGAGCACTGCCCGGGACCAAAATGGCAAGTAAAATAGCCTGATGGGATAGGCTCTAAGTCCAACGAACCAGTGTCACCACTGACACAATGAGGAAAACCATGTCACATCTCGCAGAACTGGTTGCCAGTGCGAAGGCGGCCATTAGCCAGGCGTCAGATGTTGCCGCGTTAGATAATGTGCGCGTCGAATATTTGGGTAAAAAAGGGCACTTAACCCTTCAGATGACGACCCTGCGTGAGCTGCCGCCAGAAGAGCGTCCGGCAGCTGGTGCGGTTATCAACGAAGCGAAAGAGCAGGTTCAGCAGGCGCTGAATGCGCGTAAAGCGGAACTGGAAAGCGCAGCGCTGAATGCGCGTCTGGCGGCGGAAACGATTGATGTCTCCCTGCCAGGTCGTCGCATTGAAAACGGCGGTCTGCATCCGGTTACCCGTACCATCGACCGTATCGAAAGTTTCTTCGGTGAGCTTGGCTTTACCGTGGCAACCGGGCCGGAAATCGAAGACGATTATCATAACTTCGATGCTCTGAACATTCCTGGTCACCACCCGGCGCGCGCTGACCACGACTCTTTCTGGTTTGACACTACTCGCCTGCTGCGTACCCAGACCTCTGGCGTACAGATCCGCACCATGAAAGCCCAGCAGCCACCGATTCGTATCATCGCGCCTGGCCGCGTTTATCGTAACGACTACGACCAGACTCACACGCCGATGTTCCATCAGATGGAAGGTCTGATTGTTGATACCAACATCAGCTTTACCAACCTGAAAGGCACTCTGCACGATTTCCTGCGTAACTTCTTTGAGGAAGATTTGCAGATTCGCTTCCGTCCTTCCTACTTCCCGTTCACCGAGCCTTCTGCAGAAGTTGACGTCATGGGTAAAAACGGTAAATGGCTGGAAGTGCTGGGTTGCGGGATGGTGCATCCGAACGTGCTGCGTAACGTTGGCATCGACCCGGAAGTTTACTCTGGTTTCGCCTTCGGGATGGGGATGGAGCGTCTGACTATGTTGCGTTACGGCGTCACCGACCTGCGTTCATTCTTCGAAAACGATCTGCGTTTCCTCAAACAGTTTAAATAAGGCAGGAATAGATTATGAAATTCAGTGAACTGTGGTTACGCGAATGGGTGAACCCGGCGATTGATAGCGATGCGCTGGCGAATCAAATCACTATGGCGGGCCTGGAAGTTGACGGTGTAGAACCGGTTGCCGGTAGCTTCCACGGCGTGGTCGTTGGTGAAGTGGTTGAGTGTGCGCAGCATCCGAACGCTGACAAACTGCGTGTGACAAAAGTGAATGTCGGCGGCGATCGCCTGCTGGACATCGTCTGTGGTGCGCCAAACTGCCGTCAGGGCCTGCGTGTGGCGGTAGCTACCATTGGTGCTGTTCTGCCGGGTGATTTCAAAATTAAAGCGGCGAAACTGCGTGGCGAACCGTCTGAAGGGATGCTGTGCTCCTTCTCTGAACTGGGAATTTCTGACGATCACAGCGGCATTATCGAACTGCCTGCAGATGCGCCGATTGGCACTGACATCCGCGAATACCTGAAACTCGATGACAACACCATCGAAATCAGCGTAACGCCAAACCGTGCCGACTGCTTAGGTATCATTGGTGTTGCGCGTGACGTTGCCGTGCTGAATCAGCTGCCGCTGGTTGAACCGGAAATCGTTCCGGTTGGTGCGACCATCGACGACACGTTGCCGATTACAGTCGAAGCGCCTGAAGCCTGCCCGCGCTATCTTGGCCGTGTGGTAAAAGGCATTAACGTTAAAGCGCCAACTCCGCTGTGGATGAAAGAAAAACTGCGTCGTTGCGGGATCCGTTCTATCGATGCAGTTGTTGACGTCACCAACTATGTACTGCTCGAACTGGGCCAGCCGATGCACGCTTTCGATAAAGATCGCATTGAAGGCGGCATTGTGGTGCGGATGGCAAAAGAGGGCGAAACGCTGGTGCTGCTTGATGGCACTGAAGCGAAGCTGAATGCTGACACTCTGGTCATCGCCGACCACAACAAGGCGCTGGCGATGGGCGGCATCTTTGGTGGCGAACACTCTGGCGTGAATGACGAAACGCAAAACGTCTTGCTGGAATGCGCTTTCTTCAGCCCGCTGTCTATCACCGGTCGTGCTCGTCGTCATGGCCTGCATACTGATGCGTCTCACCGTTATGAGCGTGGCGTTGATCCGGCACTGCAGCACAAAGCGATGGAACGTGCGACCCGTCTGCTGATCGACATCTGCGGTGGTGAGGCTGGTCCGGTAATTGATATCACCAACGAAGCAACGCTGCCGAAGCGTGCAACCATCACTTTACGTCGTAGCAAACTGGATTGCCTGATCGGCCATCATATTGCTGATGAACAGGTAACTGACATTCTGCGTCGTCTCGGCTGCGAAGTGACCGAAGGCAAAGACGAGTGGCAGGCAGTTGCGCCGAGCTGGCGTTTCGATATGGAGATTGAAGAAGATCTGGTCGAAGAAGTCGCGCGTGTTTACGGCTACAACAACATCCCGGATGAGCCGGTACAGGCAAGCCTGATTATGGGTACTCACCGTGAAGCTGACCTGTCGCTCAAGCGCGTGAAAGCGCTGCTCAACGACAAAGGCTATCAGGAAGTGATCACCTACAGCTTCGTTGATCCGAAAGTGCAGCAGATGATCCATCCAGGCGTTGAAGCCTTACTGCTGCCAAGCCCGATCTCTGTTGAAATGTCAGCAATGCGTCTTTCTCTGTGGAGCGGCCTGCTGGCAACCGTGGTGTACAACCAGAACCGTCAGCAGAACCGTGTGCGCATTTTCGAAAGCGGTCTGCGTTTCGTACCAGATACTCAGGCACCGTTGGGCATTCGTCAGGATCTGATGTTAGCCGGTGTGATTTGCGGTAACCGTTACGAAGAGCACTGGAACCTGGCAAAAGAGACCGTTGATTTCTATGATTTGAAAGGCGATCTTGAATCCGTTCTCGACCTGACCGGTAAACTGAATGAGGTTGAGTTCCGTGCAGAAGCGAATCCGGCACTGCATCCGGGGCAATCCGCAGCGATTTATCTGAAAGGGGAACGTATTGGTTTTGTTGGAGTTGTTCATCCTGAACTGGAACGTAAACTGGATCTTAACGGTCGCACTCTGGTGTTCGAACTGGAGTGGAACAAGCTCGCAGACCGCGTGGTGCCTCAGGCGCGCGAGATTTCTCGCTTCCCGGCGAACCGTCGTGACATCGCGGTGGTGGTCGCAGAAAACGTTCCCGCAGCGGATATTTTATCCGAATGTAAGAAAGTTGGCGTAAATCAGGTAGTTGGCGTAAACTTATTTGACGTGTACCGCGGTAAGGGTGTTGCGGAGGGGTATAAGAGCCTCGCCATAAGCCTGATCCTGCAAGATACCAGCCGTACACTCGAAGAAGAGGAGATTGCCGCTACCGTCGCCAAATGTGTAGAGGCATTAAAAGAGCGATTCCAGGCATCATTGAGGGATTGAACCTATGGCGCTTACAAAAGCTGAAATGTCAGAATATCTGTTTGATAAGCTTGGGCTTAGCAAGCGGGATGCCAAAGAACTGGTTGAACTGTTTTTCGAAGAGATCCGTCGCGCTCTGGAAAACGGCGAACAGGTGAAACTCTCTGGTTTTGGTAACTTCGATCTGCGTGATAAGAATCAACGCCCGGGACGTAACCCGAAAACGGGCGAGGATATTCCCATTACAGCACGGCGCGTGGTGACCTTCAGACCCGGGCAGAAGTTAAAAAGCCGGGTCGAAAACGCTTCGCCCAAAGACGAGTAATCTGATCTAACTAAAAAGGCCGCTCTGCGGCCTTTTTTCTTTCAATAACTAATTGATTTATAATGTTTTATATCTCTTCGTTCCACGATGCGTCCACATTTAGTGGGGGGAGGGGAGTAAGCCCGCTACATTGTGGGCTTTGTCTTATAGTCTGATCACTGTTTCAAGTCGGTGAGGACACCAAAAAGAAACCCCGCAGTTTTTACGCTGCGGGTTTGTTGTTCATGTCTGTGAGATAGGGTGCCTTATCGACCTTACCCTGGCAACCGATTGACGGGGGATTGCTCCCCCGTCGCGGTTTCCTTACTGCTTACACTGTAAGAACGCCGCAAACTCCGCTCCCCAGAAGCTCATCCGTATTTCGCACAGCGAACCGTGCAGCATCCAGATGATGAGGATTGCCGTCACGCAGAACGTGATGGCCGTAAGCGATTTTTGCGACATAGCGCTTGCTCCTTTTTCGGGGAGGCGCTAACCTATCACTTGCTTAGGGTAGACGGTTAGGGCCTCGGTTAAACAAAAATGTTTTCCGGGGCCTTTCCACATCTGGCCTTCAGGTATTCCCTCCGACCATCAGCCGAAAGGCACCCGCGCGTAATCTATCGCTTTTTTGTTACTCCGGCAATTCTGCTCGTTAATTCTGAGGTAAGGGCAAACTCATCTGATTGTTTCTTCTGTGTGAAGTTGGCAGTTCATGCCACGGGTAGACTGGCCCCCTGAATCTCCAGACAACCAGTATCACTTAAATAAGTGATAGTCTTAATACTAGTTTTTAGACTAGTCATTGGAGTACAGATGATTGATGTCTTAGGGCCGGAGAAACGCAGACGGCGTACCACACAGGAAAAGATCGCAATTGTTCAGCAGAGCTTTGAACCGGGGATGACGGTCTCCCTCGTTGCCCGGCAACATGGTGTAGCAGCCAGCCAGTTATTTCTCTGGCGTAAGCAATACCAGGAAGGAAGTCTTACTGCTGTGGCCGCCGGAGAACAGGTTGTTCCTGCCTCTGAACTTGCTGCCGCCATGAAGCAGATTAAAG
>NZ_MECT01000052.1:0-9359 GCF_001722145.1 Shigella sp. FC1544 | reverse complement strand
CAAGGCGAGCTTCATTTAACGCCTTACGCAGTTGCAGAATTTCAGATTCCAGTTCAGCCACCGTGCGGGAACCAGGAGTACCGAGCCCTTTTCTGGCGGCGGTAACCCATTGTCCTAAAGTGCCTTCAGGAAGGGATAATCGGGAAGCGCCTTCACTGATCGAAAGTTGATTTTCAAGAACCGTTCTGACAGCTTCGGCTTTGAACTCTTTAGAGTAACGTTGGTTTTTTCTGCTCATTATTAGCTCCTTCTGATGCCATTCTATTTCAGGAAGGAGTGTCCGTTAAACTCAGGCTACCTCAGTATACCATTATTCCTGAAGTCACTCTTACTCAATCTTGTCTGTGCAGAGTACAAATATTGTCCCTGCGCGAAGGCGGTTCAGGGCAAAGTCAGACGAAGCAAGAAAAGACCCTCTCATTGCCTGCTAATCAACCTATTGCTTTGACGAAGTTGAGTTTAAATATTTCCCCGGAAGATCGGGTGAAAATAGTTGTTACTGTTTCTGATGGACAGGCACTTCATTTATCACAACAATGGCCGCCCTCTTCAGAAAAGTCTTAATTTGTTGAAATGTCGAGCATAAGATGAATCTGGAGAGAATGGTCTGCTGCGAATCAGCCAACCTGAAAGTATGGATAACACAACCCTCAAGGATGACTAATCATTGAGGAAATAGAATAAATGTTCAGACCTTTTTTAAACTCTCTTATGCTCGGCAGTTTGTTTTTTCCTTTTATTGCCATCGCAGGAAGCACCGCGCAAGGGGGCGTGATCCATTTTTATGGCCAAATTGTGGAACCGGCATGTGACGTCAGCACCCAGTCATCACCCGTAGAAATGAACTGCCCACAGAATGGTTCTGTTCCGGGAAAAACCTATTCCAGCAAAGCGTTAATGAGCGGCAATGTCAAAAACGCGCAAGTAGCCTCAGTAAAAGTGCAGTATATTGATAAACAGAAAAAGCTGGCTGTAATGAACATCGAATATAACTAAGTTTCTGAACAACGCACGTTGCTGAGTAGAAAAATGCGATTTAACCAAAAAGCCTGCTGTACACTTAAGAAACAAGAAGGTGTTAAGGAGGCGTTATGAAAACGCGTATTCATGTTGTGCAGGGTGATATTACCAAACTGGCCGTTGATGTGATTGTGAATGCGGCTAATCCGTCATTAATGGGAGGCGGCGGCGTCGATGGGGCCATTCATCGCGCAGCGGGTCCGGCCCTGCTGGATGCCTGTTTAAAAGTCAGGCAACAGCAGGGCGATTGCCCTACGGGGCATGCCGTTATTACGCTTGCAGGCGATCTTCCCGCTAAAGCCGTAGTACACACCGTCGGGCCAGTCTGGCGTGGTGGTGAACAAAACGAAGACCAGCTTTTGCAGGATGCCTATCTCAATAGTCTGCGACTGGTGGCGGCAAACAGCTATACGTCAGTGGCATTTCCTGCAATCAGTACTGGGGTTTATGGTTACCCTCGTGCGGCAGCGGCTGAAATCGCAGTAAAAACCGTTTCAGAATTTATTACCCGTCACGCTTTACCCGAACAGGTATACTTTGTCTGTTATGATGAAGAAAACGCCCACCTCTACGAAAGACTCCTTACCCAACAAGGAGATGAATGATTTGCCCCGGCTGGCGAGCGCGGTGCTGCCACTGTGTTCGCAACATCCCGGTCAGTGTGGTCTTTTCCCTCTGGAGAAAAGTCTGGATGCGTTTGCCGCCCGGTATCGTCTGGCCGAAATGGCAGAGCATACGCTGGATGTTCAGTATTACATCTGGCAGGACGATATGTCGGGTCGGTTACTGTTTTCCGCCCTGTTAGCCGCAGCAAAGCGTGGCGTTCGCGTCCGTTTGTTGCTGGACGACAACAATACGCCCGGACTTGACGATATTTTACGCTTGCTTGACAGCCATCCCCGCATTGAAGTCCGGCTTTTTAATCCTTTCTCGTTTCGCTTGCTGCGTCCGCTTGGTTATATCACCGACTTTTCCCGTCTCAATCGCCGTATGCACAATAAAAGTTTCACTGTCGATGGCGTGGTTACCTTGGTGGGAGGACGAAATATTGGTGATGCCTATTTTGGGGCAGGGGAAGAGCCACTTTTTTCGGATTTAGATGTTATGGCAATAGGACCCGTGGTAGAGGACGTTGCCGATGATTTCGCCCGCTACTGGTATTGCAAATCGGTTTCACCCTTACAGCAGGTGCTGGATGTCCCGGAAGGTGAAATGGCGGATCGCATCGAGTTACCCGCCTCCTGGCATAACGATGCCATGACGCATCGTTACTTACGCCAAATGGAATCCAGTCCGTTTATAAATCATCTGGTTGATGGAACGTTGCCGCTTATCTGGGCGAAAACACGTTTATTAAGTGATGATCCGGCGAAAGGGGAGGGCAAGGCAAAACGGCATTCACTGTTACCGCAGCGCCTGTTCGATATCATGGGCTCACCCAGTGAACGCATCGATATTATCTCTTCCTATTTTGTACCGACACGCGCAGGTGTGGCGCAACTCTTACGGATGGTGAGAAAAGGGGTAAAGATTGCGATCCTAACCAATTCTCTTGCCGCTAACGATGTTGCTGTCGTCCATGCCGGATACGCGCGCTGGCGCAAAAAATTGCTCCGCTATGGCGTGGAATTATATGAACTCAAGCCGACGCGTGAACAAAGTAGTACGTTACACGATCGCGGCATAACCGGTAATTCCGGTGCCAGCCTGCATGCTAAAACCTTTAGCATCGATGGTAAAACGGTGTTTATCGGCTCTTTCAATTTCGATCCATGTTCGACATTGCTCAATACTGAAATGGGCTTCGTGATAGAGAGCGAAACGCTGGCACAGTTAATTGATAAACGCTTTATACAGAGCCAGTATGATGCGGCCTGGCAGCTCCGTCTGGACAGGTGGGGACGGATCAACTGGGTTGATCGTCATGCAAAGAAAGAGATTATTCTCAAAAAAGAACCCGCCACCAGTTTCTGGAAGCGGGTTATGGTCAGACTGGCGTCGATATTGCCCGTGGAATGGTTATTGTAAATGTGGCTTAACGGGCTGGTGCTTTATCGTTCTCACGCTTAACAACCGGTTTACCAGAAAACAAAAACTTCAGTAACGGGATGCGTAAATGAATTTCATACAGAATTATCGCAATCCCTACTACGAATATCAGGCCACAGAGAAAACCAAGCCAGTTGGAGGTGATGTGCGGTGTAATGTATGCGCCGAAAAACAGCGTTAACGGGTGGTGAACCAGATAGATAAATAGCGATGCGTTAACAAAGTAAGTCACCCGCGCTGACTGGAAGTTAAGCAAACGGTGGCCAAAGGAGAAGACCACATTCACCATCCACAGACCGAGGACCATGGTGATCACCGACTCGGTTTCGTACATCCAGGCATCGCCACTGCCATAGCGTTGGTTGAGTAAATAAGCGACAAATGCCAATGCTGCTGCAAGGGTACAGCCACGAGACGGCGTGGTAAACAAGGCTTTAAGATGAGGGAAAATGAAAGCCAGTGCACCGAGGATAAAGAACGGCAAATAAAATAGCGTTTGCATGACAATAAAATTGAACATGCCATTACTCAGAATGGGCGGATACACAATAAAAATCGTTCTTCTTATTACCGCATAGCCGATGCCGAGGCATAAAAAAATCACCGATAGTTTTACCATCGAGAATTTTTTATTCGTTTTATCAGAATTTTCTAAATTATTTCTGATGCGTTTAAATATCCATACGCACAGCGTCGTCATGACTACTAACACCAGTAAAAACCACAGGTGTGATATTAATTCCCAGGCCAACGTATTATATTTGTCATACAATGACAGCCCAGGCCAACTTTCTGCTTTCCCTTTGACGTATTGCAGCATAATAAATTGCGGCAATGTCAGTAAGGGGATGGCTGTTAACATCGGGATACCTACACGTTCGACACGTACTTTCCACCATTTTTTCAAGGGATAGCGTAAAAAAAGCATGTAGGAAAAGTAGCCGGATATAACGAAAAATACCAGCATGCGGAACGAGTGGATGAAGTCATTAAAAAGGGTCAGCCACAATGACGGTTCGGCGCTATTCACATGCCATGTATGGCTCGAATAGATTAAAGAAATATGAAAAGGGATCCCTAACAACATCAGCCAGGCGCGGATGGAGTCGAGGAAATATTCACGTTGCGCGGGTACTGGATTCATATATGGTTAACTAATCTCGGATTTTTCGTCTTATCCCTGTCGGGTTATGCCTTTAGGCTTGTTGCCATAGCGACACCGACCTGACCGCGCCAGGCGCAGGCTTCAAGGTTTTTATGCATAGCATCATCGCTACCACTAACCAGAATGGAAGCGTCTGTAAGACGGTTGATAAATAAAATTGCTGGCAAACCCTACACGAAGTCGATGCTTCTGTCTTTAGGAGAAGCACGGAAAGTGAAAACGGTTGCAATCAGTTGCTTAATCCATGAGCCAGCGTGCTGAACGATACCGGGATTCTGTTGTCGGAATGGCTGGTTATCCATTAAAATAGATCGGATCGATATAAGCACACAAAGGGGGAAGTGCTTACTAATTATGAAACATAAACTACAAATGATGAAAATGCGTTGGTTGAGTGCTGCAGTAATGTTAACCCTGTATACATCTTCAAGCTGGGCTTTCAGTATTGATGATGTCGCAAAGCAAGCTCAATCCTTAGCCGGGAAAGGCTATGAGGCGCCCAAAAGCAACTTGCCCTCCGTTTTCCGCGATATGAAATACGCGGACTATCAGCAGATCCAGTTTAATCATGACAAAGCGTACTGGAACAATCTGAAGACCCCATTCAAACTCGAGTTCTACCATCAGGGTATGTACTTCGATACCCCGGTCAAAATAAATGAAGTGACTGCCACCGCAGTCAAACGAATCAAATACAGCCCGGATTATTTCACTTTCGGCGATGTTCAGCATGACAAAGACACGGTAAAAGACCTTGGTTTTGCCGGTTTTAAAGTGCTTTACCCGATCAACAGCAAAGATAAAAACGATGAAATCGTCAGCATGCTCGGGGCCAGCTATTTCCGCGTGATTGGTGCAGGTCAGGTTTATGGCCTTTCTGCCCGCGGCCTGGCAATTGATACCGCCTTGCCATCGGGTGAAGAATTTCCACGCTTCAAAGAGTTCTGGATCGAGCGTCCAAAACCGACTGATAAACGTTTAACCATTTATGCATTGCTTGACTCGCCGCGCGCGACAGGTGCTTACAAATTCGTGGTTATGCCAGGGCGTGACACGGTTGTGGATGTGCAGTCGAAAATCTATCTGCGCGATAAAGTCGGCAAACTGGGGGTTGCACCGTTAACCAGTATGTTCCTGTTTGGGCCGAACCAACCGTCGCCTGCAAATAACTATCGTCCGGAGTTGCACGACTCTAACGGTCTCTCTATCCATGCCGGTAATGGCGAATGGATCTGGCGTCCGTTGAATAACCCGAAACATTTAGCGGTTAGCAGCTTCTCGATGGAGAACCCGCAAGGCTTCGGTCTGTTGCAGCGCGGTCGTGATTTCTCCCGCTTTGAAGATCTCGATGATCGTTACGATCTTCGTCCAAGCGCATGGGTGACTCCGAAAGGGGAGTGGGGTAAAGGCAGCGTTGAGCTGGTGGAAATTCCAACCAACGATGAAACCAACGATAACATCGTCGCTTACTGGACGCCGGATCAGCTGCCGGAGCCGGGTAAAGAGATGAACTTTAAATACACCATCACCTTCAGCCGTGATGAAGACAAACTGCATGCGCCAGATAACGCATGGGTGCAACAAACGCGTCGTTCAACGGGGGATGTGAAGCAGTCGAACCTGATTCGCCAGCCTGACGGTACTATCGCCTTTGTGGTCGATTTTACCGGCGCAGAGATGAAAAAACTGCCAGAGGATACCCCGGTCACAGCGCAAACCAGCATTGGTGATAATGGTGAGATAGTTGAAAGCACGGTGCGCTATAACCCGGTTACCAAAGGCTGGCGTCTGGTGATGCGTGTGAAAGTGAAAGATGCCAAGAAAACCACTGAAATGCGTGCTGCGCTGGTGAATGCCGATCAGACGTTGAGTGAAACCTGGAGCTACCAGTTACCTGCCAATGAATAAGACAACTGAGTACATTGACGCAATGCCCATCGCCGCAAGCGAGAAAGCGGCATTGCCGAAGACTGATATCCGCGCCGTACATCAGGCGCTGGATGCCGAACACCGCACCTGGGCGCGGGAGGATGATTCCCCGCAAGGCTCGGTAAAGGCGCGTCTGGAACAAGCCTGGCCAGATTCACTTGCTGATGGACAGTTAATTAAAGACGACGAAGGGCGCGATCAGCTGAAGGCGATGCCAGAAGCAAAACGCTCCTCGATGTTTCCCGACCCGTGGCGTACCAACCCGGTAGGCCGTTTCTGGGATCGCCTGCGTGGACGCGATGTCACGCCGCGCTATCTGGCTCGTTTGACCAAAGAAGAGCAGGAGAGCGAGCAAAAGTGGCGTACCGTCGGTACCATCCGCCGTTACATTCTGTTGATCCTGACGCTCGCGCAAACTGTCGTCGCGACCTGGTATATGAAGACCATTCTTCCTTATCAGGGTTGGGCGCTGATTAATCCTATGGATATGGTTGGTCAGGATTTGTGGGTTTCCTTTATGCAGCTTCTGCCTTATATGCTGCAAACCGGTATCCTGATCCTCTTTGCGGTACTGTTCTGTTGGGTGTCCGCCGGATTCTGGACGGCGTTAATGGGCTTCCTGCAACTGCTTATTGGTCGCGATAAATACAGTATATCTGCGTCAACAGTTGGCGATGAACCATTAAACCCGGAGCATCGCACGGCGTTGATCATGCCTATCTGTAACGAAGACGTGAACCGTGTTTTTGCTGGCCTGCGTGCAACGTGGGAATCAGTAAAAGCCACCGGGAATGCCAAACACTTTGATGTCTACATTCTTAGTGACAGTTATAACCCGGATATCTGCGTCGCAGAGCAAAAAGCCTGGATGGAGCTTATCGCTGAAGTCGGTGGCGAAGGTCAGATTTTCTATCGCCGCCGCCGTCGCCGCGTGAAGCGTAAAAGCGGTAATATCGATGACTTCTGCCGTCGCTGGGGCAGCCAGTACAGCTACATGGTGGTGCTGGATGCTGACTCGGTAATGACCGGTGATTGTTTGTGCGGGCTGGTGCGCCTGATGGAAGCCAACCCGAACGCCGGGATCATTCAGTCGTCGCCGAAAGCGTCCGGTATGGATACGCTGTATGCGCGCTGTCAGCAGTTCGCGACCCGCGTGTATGGGCCACTGTTTACAGCCGGTTTGCACTTCTGGCAACTTGGCGAGTCGCACTACTGGGGACATAACGCGATTATCCGCGTGAAACCGTTTATCGAGCACTGCGCACTGGCTCCGCTGCCGGGCGAAGGTTCCTTTGCCGGTTCAATCCTGTCACATGACTTTGTAGAAGCGGCGTTGATGCGCCGTGCAGGTTGGGGGGTCTGGATTGCTTACGATCTCCCGGGTTCTTATGAAGAATTACCGCCTAACTTGCTTGATGAGCTAAAACGTGACCGCCGCTGGTGCCACGGTAACCTGATGAACTTCCGTCTGTTCCTGGTGAAGGGTATGCACCCGGTTCACCGTGCGGTGTTCCTGACGGGCGTGATGTCTTATCTCTCCGCTCCGCTGTGGTTTATGTTCCTCGCGCTCTCTACTGCATTGCAGGTAGTACATGCGTTGACCGAACCGCAATACTTCCTGCAACCACGGCAGTTGTTCCCGGTGTGGCCGCAGTGGCGTCCTGAGCTGGCGATTGCACTTTTTGCTTCGACTATGGTGCTGTTGTTCCTGCCGAAGTTATTGAGCATTTTGCTTATCTGGTGCAAAGGAACGAAAGAATACGGCGGCTTCTGGCGCGTTACATTATCGTTGCTACTGGAAGTGCTTTTTTCCGTGCTGCTGGCTCCGGTACGCATGCTGTTCCATACGGTCTTCGTTGTCAGCGCGTTCCTTGGCTGGGAAGTGGTGTGGAATTCACCGCAGCGTGATGATGACTCCACTTCCTGGGGTGAAGCGTTCAAACGCCACGGCTCACAGCTGCTGTTAGGGTTAGTGTGGGCTGTTGGGATGGCGTGGCTGGATCTGCGTTTCCTGTTCTGGCTGGCACCGATTGTCTTCTCGTTGATCCTGTCACCGTTTGTTTCGGTGATTTCCAGCCGTGCCACCGTTGGTCTGCGAACCAAACGCTGGAAACTGTTCCTGATCCCGGAAGAGTATTCACCGCCGCAGGTGCTGGTTGATACCGATCGCTTCCTTGAGATGAATCGTCAACGCTCCCTTGATGATGGTTTTATGCACGCGGTGTTTAACCCGTCATTTAACGCTCTGGCAACCGCAATGGCGACCGCGCGTCACCGCGCCAGTAAGGTGCTGGAAATCGCCCGTGACCGCCACGTTGAACAGGCGCTTAACGAGACGCCAGAGAAGCTGAATCGCGATCGTCGCCTGGTGCTGCTAAGCGATCCGGTGACGATGGCCCGTCTGCATTTCCGTGTCTGGAATTCCCCGGAGAGATATTCTTCATGGGTGAGTTATTACGAAGGGATAAAGCTCAATCCACTGGCATTGCGTAAACCGGATGCGGCTTCGCAATAAAAACGTAGTTGCCTGATGCGCTACGCTTATCAGGCCTACATCGTTCCTGCAATTTATTGATTTTGCAAGATTTTGTAGGTTGGGTAAGGCGTTCACGCCGCATCCGGCAAAAACAACGAGCCAATAAAAATACCGGCGTTATGCCGTAATGCCGATCAGTTAAGGATCAGTTGACCGATCCAGTGGCTGTGTAAGAATCCGGAAACGCTCACTTGTTTCCGGATTTTTTTATGCACATTGGACAGGCTCTTGATCTGGTATCCCGTTACGATTCTCTGCGTAACCCACTGACTTCTCTGGGGGATTACCTCGACCCCGAACTCATCTCTCGTTGCCTTGCCGAATCAGGTACTGTAACGCTACGCAAGCGCCGTCTTCCCCTCGAAATGATGGTCTGGTGTATTGTTGGCATGGCGCTTGAGCGTAAAGAACCTCTTCACCAGATTGTGAATCGCCTGGACATCATGCTGCCGGGCAATCGCCCCTTCGTTGCCCCCAGTGCCGTTATTCAGGCCCGCCAGCGCCTGGGAAGTGAGGCTGTCCGCCGCGTGTTCACGAAAACAGCGCAGCTCTGGCATAACGCCACGCCGCATCCGCACTGGTGCGGCCTGACCCTGCTGGCCATCGATGGTGTGTTCTGGCGCACACCGGATACACCAGAGAACGATGCAGCCTTCCCCC
>NZ_MECT01000051.1:0-9377 GCF_001722145.1 Shigella sp. FC1544 | reverse complement strand
GGTCTGTGAAAAAAGAAACCGATATCCGGCGTGGAAGGCATTGTGTTTTCCTGATGCATGTTCACCTGGTCTTTGTCACCAAATACCGACGTCAGATTTTTGACTATGACGCGACAGAAAAACTACGCACTTACTTTTCAAATGTATGTGCTGATTTTGAAGCTGAACTGGTTTAAATGGATGGCGAACCAGATCACGTCCATTTGTTAATTAACTATCCTCCCAAACTGGCGATATCCAGTCTGGTAAACAGCCTCAAAGGCGTATCGGGTAGGTTACTGCGACGAGATCGACCAGATATTGCAGTCAGGTATTACTACAAAGGCGTTTTGTGGAGTCCTGGCTATTTTGCCAATAGCTGCGGAGGTGCGCCAATATCCGTCATCCGCCAATACATTGAACAACAGCAAACACCTGGTTAGGTGGAAAACCGCGCCTTATATCCCCGCCCTGAAGGACGGGGTTTTACGGCGCACCGGATAAATTTGGTTATGCGCCGTCAGCCGTGCTAAAGAATACGGACCAGCACCCAACGGATGCCAGTCCACACAATTAACGTAACTCTGGCCAGTACGCTTTGTTGGCCTCCAGCAACTCATCCAGAATAGCTTTGGCGACCGAGGCGCTCGGTACCGTTTTCGATAACGTAATCGCCTGCCACAGGTGCTGATATGAACGCTGTTCCCAGGCGTCCACGACCAGTTTTTCCACCGCCACTTGCTGACTCATTAACCCTTTCTGAAACTGCGGGATATCGCCGACCACCAGTGGTTCTGGTCCGTTGTGCCCGACCAGACACGGGATCTCGACCATCGCTTCATCATCAAAGTTATGGATTGCCCCGTTGTTAGGCACAATCAGCAACATCCGCTCCTGAGTGTTGAAGGCAATTGCCGCCGCCAGATCGACGATGTATGACGCATGTTCGTCAATCTCCAGCTTGGCCGCCGCTGAATTTCCTGCCGCTGTAATGGCGCGGCAAGCATCGAAAACCTGTTTCTCGCGATGTTCCATTCACCTCATTCGCGCGGGTATGTTCAGGGTTGGAATGCTGAACAACATAATCCGGGAAGAGATAATATTTCAGATAGGTGTTCGGCAATGTATCCGGGTCCAGTGCCTGGACATCCCGCGCTTTTGCATAGGTGTCGTTCCAGCTCGCTTCAGTATGTGTATCTTGCTGCGGTGGAACATAACCGTGCTTAGAGACATATTGCCGCAGCTGGGGCATCAGGTCGTTGCCCTGCAAATCTTCAATTGATGTCCACCAGCCAAAGTGGTTCAGGCCGTAGTAGCGCACGCGCATCTGTTTGCGATCTTGCAGCCCAATAATTTGCGCCATCCGGCTTTCAATACCGATTGGCATGTCACAGATGTTGAGGATTTTCGCATTCGGGCGCAGACGACGCGTGGCTTCTGCGACAATTGCTGCCGGGTTGGAGTAGTTGAGCATCCAGGCATTTGGTGAATATTTTTCCATATAATCCACCAGTTCCAGGACGCCGCCAATGGAACGCATGCCGTACGCTATTCCGCCGGGTCCGCAAGTTTCCTGACCAACAACGCCGTGGCGCAGCGGGATTTTTTCATCCAGTTCGCGCATCGGGTATTTGCCGACGCGGATGTGCGCCATGACAAAATCAACGTCGCTGAATGCCACTTCAGGATCGGTGGTGTAACTAAACGCAATGTCCGGCGCTTTCTCTTTAAGGATGACTTTACAGGCTTCGGCAATCACTTCCTGCCGCGCACCATCGTTATCATAAAATTTCAGTGCACGAAGCGGGAAACGGTCCTGATTCGCCAGGAGCATCAACACGATGCCTGGCGTAAAGGTGCTTCCACCGCCTGCGACAACCACTGAGAATTTGGTCATTATACTGCCTCCGTAATGGCAACATTTTCTGCTGATTGATGAGAATTAATTAAGCTATCGAGCTGTTCACGCAGCTGGGATACATGCAGACCAATGATCACCTGAATGGCATCGCCACTACGGAAGACGCCGTGCGCTCCCAGCTTTTTAAAGACTTCGTCATCCAGCGTTTGTGACATGTCATGCAGTGCAATACGTAAACGCGTCGCGCAATTGTTAATGCTGGAGATATTGCCGACCCCGCCCAGGGCTTGCAGGATACCGGCAGCCTGATCCAGCTCTTTTTTTGGCTCTGCAGCGGTGGTTTGGCCTCGCGAGGCTTTGTATTCGGCTTTTGAGTAGAGTTTCACTTCCGCATCTTCACGTCCCGGCGTGCACATGTTGAATTGCAGAATCAGTGTGCGGAAAACCACGAAGTACAGCAGGGTAAAGCACAACCCAATGGCGATTTGGGTCAGCATCATATCCGCGTGGTTGCTGAACATCGGGATCCAGTTTTGCGGTAAAACCTGGTCAATCAGACCTCCGCCCATGTTGCCCACCACACCAAAGAGATACATCACGGTCGACATTGAGGCCGCCAGCACGGCGTGTACCGCAAACAGCAACGGTGAAATGAACAGGAAGGTAAATTCCAGCGGTTCGGTAATTCCCACCAGCATGGCGGTTAAGGTTGCGGGAATCAGCAAGCCCGCCACTTTTACCCGATTTTCCGGTGCGGCAGTGAAGTACATCGCTAAAGAAATGCCCACGGCACCAAAGATTTTTGAGTTACCGTGCAGGGCAAAACCGCCTTCCGGGAACAACGATTTCAGCGGCTCGGCGCTCAGACTGAACTCTTGCAGATGCTGCGCCCAGTACATCTGAATGCCGCCTTCAACAGCTGCCGGACCAAAGATAAACTGTCCGTAGATGAAGTGGTGTAAACCGGTTGGGATCAGAATACGTTCGAGGAAGGTGTAAACCCACACCCCAAGCGCACCCGCCGAACGCAGGAACGCTTGCAGAGATTCAATCCCCATTTGTACTTTTGGCCAGCCGAGCAACGTCAGCCAGGCACAGGGGATCATCACCAGGAAGGCGATAATCACCACATAAGACGTCCCCTGGAAAATGCCGAGAAAAACCGGCAGTTTTTTATCGAACAGACGGTTATGCAGCGCCGTCACAATGCCGGAAATGATAATTGCGCCGATAATGCTGGTATCGAGGGTTTTAATCCCGGCCATCATTGTCAGACCGCTACCTGCCACCGCGTCCTGAGTGAAATCGACGCCGAAGTAGCTTCCCCAGGTCATTCCCATCGCGTTGATGAAATAGTTCCAAGTCAGGAAACTCACCATCACCGCCAGACAAGCACGCCCCTGCGCTTGCTTAGCAAGGCCAATGGGTAAACCGACAGCAAAAATCAGCGGCATATTACGGAATACCGTCCAACCGCCCTCTTCAATAATGTGTACGATTTGCGCGAATAAACTGTTCGGATCGGTCAGTGATTCCCCGACAAACATCGGGTTTTGCAGCAAGATGGCAAGACCCACCACAATCCCGGCGAAGGGAAACAGCAGCACTGGCGTGAACATCGCGCCGCCAAAGCGTTGAATTTGACTGAGCATTTCCACATCCTCTTTTCTCAATTCTGTAAGTAGGAAGCCTGATTGGTTATGCGGCAGGCCTGGAGCGAGGATAGGAAGATGCGATCGGCAGAACATGACGACCCAATGGGATTCGTGATCGCTTTCATGCTTTTCGTTGGGTGGTAGAGATCTACGTTTTCGCGAAAAAGTAGACATCTGTGAGCACTGGTACACAGCATCGAACACATCTTTAAAAAAAAGATGTTTTTTCAATCGATTAAGCAGAACTTGTGGGCGCATTACCCGGGCTTGCAGGCAAAAAAGAGATCTAGAGATGATCTACAAAAGCATTGCGGAGCGGTTAAGAATTCGACTTAATTCCGCGGATTTCACGCTAAACAGCCTTCTTCCCGGTGAAAAAAAGTTGGCGGAAGAATTTGCAGTATCCCGGATGACCATCCGTAAAGCGATTGACCTGCTGGTAGCGTGGGGGCTGGTGGTCCGCCGCCACGGCAGCGGCACTTACCTGGTGCGCAAAGATGTGCTGCATCAAACCGCCAGCCTGACCGGACTGGTGGAGGTGTTAAAACGGCAGGGAAAAACGGTCACCAGCCAGGTGCTGATTTTTGAAATCATGCCTGCGCCTCCGGCCATTGCCAGCCAGTTACGGATTCAAATCAACGAGCAGATCTACTTCTCCCGTCGCGTTCGTTTTGTGGAAGGGAAACCGCTGATGCTGGAAGACAGCTATATGCCGGTTAAACTGTTCCGTAATCTTTCGCTGCAACATCTGGAAGGGTCGAAGTTTGAATATATTGAACAAGAGTGTGGGATTTTGATTGGCGGTAATTATGAAAGCCTGACGCCGGTGCTCGCCGATAGACTGCTGGCGCGGCAAATGAAGGTAGCGGAACACACGCCACTGCTGCGGATCACCTCGTTGTCATATAGCGAGAGCGGGGAGTTTTTGAATTATTCAGTGATGTTCAGAAATGCCAGCGAATTCCAGGTGGAGTACCATTTACGGCGACTCCACCCGGAAAAGAGTTAACCGATACTCCAGAAGAGCACCGCCAGTAATTGGGGGGTGATAATTCGCAGAAACATCACTAACGGATAGACAGTGGCGTAAGAGAGCGCCGCCGCACCACTGGTTGGATGAAGATTATTAGCAAACGCCAGCGCCGGAGGATCGGTCATGGAACCTGCCAGCATCCCGCACATGGTCAGGTAATTCATTTTGGCTAACATCCGCGCCAGAATGCCAACAGTAATCAGCGGAACGGCGGTGATCAGGGCACCATAACCAATCCAGCTTAGCCCTTCGCCATTGACCAGGGTATTCACAAAATCCCCACCAGATTTCAGACCAACGACCGAGAGGAACAGCACGATCCCCAGCTCCCGCAGCGCGAGGTTGGCACTTGGCGGCATAAACCAGTACAGCTTGCCGATACTGCCGATACGCCCGAGGCTCAACGCCATAATCAGCGGACCGCCCGCCAGCCCCAGTTTCAACGCGGCCGGGAACCCAGGCACAAAGACGGGAATAGAACCTAACAATACGCCAAGCCCGATGCCAATAAACACTGGCAGCATCTGAACCTGTTGCAGTTTTTGCTGCGCATTCCCCAGCACATTGGCAACGGCATCAATTGCGGACGGACGCCCCACCAGATTGAGGATATCGCCGAACTGCAGGCTGATATCGCCACTGGCGACCAGTTCGACCCCGGCACGGTTCAGGCGCGAGATAACAACGTCATAGCGTTCTTTAAAGTGCAGGTCGCGAATACGTTTTCCGAGCACGTTTTCATTGGTGACCACCACACGCTCGACGCGCAAATCAGTGCCTTTCGTGGACAGCGAAGTATCGACCTCCTGACCAATCACCAGTTGCGCATTATGTAAATCCGCTGGCTGCCCCACCAGATGCAGCAAATCGCCCAGTTGGATAATGGTATCTGGCGAAGGAACTTTTAGGGTTTCTTCGCGTTTCAGACGCGAGCAGATAATTTTGTCGCCGTTGAGAATCGGTACATCTTTAATGGCTAAATCATGCAGGTTAGGGTTCTCAACGCGAATATTGATAGTCTTGATCAGCGCGCCGCCATTGGTGCGTGAAGACTCGTGCTGCTGAGCTTCTGTCTCGACATTGACGCGGAAAATAACCCGCAACATCCACATGGTGAACAAAATCCCGCAAATGCCGAATGGATACGCCATCGCGTAACTCATCCCCATCTGATCGACCATTTCCATTGGTGTACCCAGGTCGCGCAAGATCTGCTGCCCTGCCCCCAGCGCTGGCGTATTGGTAACCGCACCGGAGAAAATCCCCAGCACTACCGGCAGTGGAATATCAAACAGTTTATGCAGGATGGCGGTAACCAGACCACCGATGATGACGATCAGAACAGCAAACAGGTTGAGGCGTAATCCGGAGACGCGCAATGAGGCAAAGAAGCCCGGCCCTACCTGAATCCCGATGGTATAAACGAACAGGATCAGGCCAAATTCCTGAATAACATGCAGCATATCGCTACTTAATGTCATCCCCGCCTGAGAAACAAAATGGCCGACGATGATCCCACCAAACAGCACGCCGCCAATACCTAATCCTATGCCGCGAAATTTGACGTTGCCGATAAACAAACCGACGACTGCCACCAAAGCCAGAATACTGACCGTTAATGCTATATCACTCATCGTCCATTTCTCTTGAGATAACATTTTAATTGCTACGGATTATGGCTGAATCGGTGAAGCAGATTTGCCTTATAGCGCACATTATCACGGGAAAGAACGTGCCGAAATATCTTAAACAGTCGAAATTTAACGCATTGTTGAAGAAGAAAGACAAAAAAAGCCCCACCAGAATGGCGGGGGCAAAGAGAATAGCTAGTTAGCTATTTAACGCGGGACGTTCGCTGATAGCGATACGCTGCGCTGCGATGGGTTCAGGCTCATTACGAATTAAATCAATATGCAGTAAACCGTTTACGAAGGTTGCGCCAGAGACTTCCATATTTTCAGCCAGCGTAAAGCTCAGGCTAAATGGCTGATTCATAAGCCCTTGATGCAGCCATTTTTTCTCTTCTTTTGGCTGCTCCGGCGTGCCTTTTACGCTCAGGCGCGTACCTTCCAGTTGAATCTCTAAATCTTCCTGACGGAAACCTGCCAGCGCAAGGGTAATGCGGTAGTGGTTATCGTCGCTTTTCTCAATGTTGTACGGCGGGAAGCTCTGGCTTTCACCGGCGTTTTGCAGTGCGTTGGCCAGTTTGTCAAAACCGATCCATTGACGCATCAGTGGGGATAAATCGAAGTTACGCATAGTCATTTCTCCTTCTAAGAAGCGAGTAAGTACCTGCAAATCCGAAGATTCGCATATGCTCCCTGACGGCGAGCATGGAGATGTCAGGCCGCGTCAGGCGGCCTTAGGGTATTAGTTGATTTCGATACGGCGCGGTTTTTTCGCTTCCGGAATCACGCGTTCGAGATCGATATACAGCAAACCATTTACCAGGTTAGCCCCACGAACATGAATGTTCTCAGCTAACTGGAATTTGCGTTCAAAGTTGCGTTCAGCGATGCCCTGGTACAGATAGGTGCGCTCTTTTTGTTCGTCGGCGTGAGCACCTTTCACCACCAGCAGATTATCCTGGGCGGTAATTTCCAGTTCGCTCTCAGCAAAACCAGCCACAGCGATAGCAATGCGGTAATGGTTTTCGTCTACCAGTTCAACGTTATACGGAGGGTAGCCGCCATTACTCTGGCTCTGGTTGTTTTCTAAGTGGTTAAACAAACGGTCAAATCCAATAGCAGAACGGTAAAGCGGGGATAAATCAAAGTTACGCATAATCAATAGCTCCTGAAATCAGCGAGAATGTAATACCTTCCACAATGGACAGGTCAGGTAGCCAGAACACCCATCAGGCGCGTCCTCATCGGCTACGATGTAAAAATGGGTCTGGAAATGAACTTTTCAAGCCTTATCAGCGGACTTTTTTTTGCAGTTTATGGTCTATTGCATAGACTGAGGGGGCAGCACGAAACGTTAAAGTGCGATAGCCGCCACAGTGCGACGTAATGATGATGTTATTTTCAGCAAGGGAGCGCTATAACTCATCAGGCCAACACCCACGATCAACAGATGAATTTATTATGATAAGAAATGTGTTGTTAGCGTTCATGATATGCAGCGGAATGACATTACTCGGAGGATGCTCCAGCGTGATGTCCCATACCGGAGGGAAAGAAGGAACGTATCCCGGCACCCGCGCCAGCGCAACCATGATTGGCGACGATGAAACCAACTGGGGCACTAAGTCGCTGGCGATTCTCGATATGCCGTTTACCGCTGTGATGGACACGCTTTTACTGCCGTGGGATGTGTTCCGCAAAGACAGCTCGGTGCGCTCACGCGTTGAAAAAAGCGAAGCCAACGCGCAAGCCACCAATGCGGTTATTCCACCGGCCAGAATGCCTGATAACTGATTTAGCGATCAGTTTCGGTGATCCACAGCTGGCCGCCTTCCATCCACGCCAGCCATTGACCATCCGGCGAGAAGACCACGGCGTCCGCAGAAGGTGGATTGGCGTGGTTTTCGGTTAAATACTCAACCTCGCCACTTTGCGCATGGGCACAAGCAATTCGATTATCCAGCACAAAGCCCAACCATTCTCCTGACGGATGCCAGTTAAATGCAGACTGAATATCCGTTTTGTTATGGGTTAACTGGCGCGGCTCGCCGCCCTGTGGCGAGATAAGCCACAGTTGCACAATGCCGTTATCATCACGCATTAAAAACGCGATTTGCGTACCCTGCGGATTACAGCGCACCCAGTGGCGCGGGACGTTGACTAACCCCGGATAAACCCGATGGTGGGTAAAGGTTAAACGTCGCTGCACGACGCCGCGCGGTGGCGCGGGCAGGGTGGTTTCCGTTCCACTTAACGGCGCATCACCTGCCGCTTTCCAGCCAGCTTCATCTTGCGGTAACTCAACGATAAACAGCTCCGGCACTTTCTCGCCCTTTGGCGAAAGTGTGTCGCCAATAAACGCCAGCGCGTGATTTCCTACCCATCCTTCTTCATAAGCACGATTGATTTCATCTCTGCCAGGCTGCGGCGTGGGCGTGGTTTTACTCACCAGCACGCACCAGTGGCTACCGCTGTATTCACGCGGATGCTGCTTTTGTACGTTGACCGGGCCAAACGGCGCAGCAACACCGACGTTTCGCAAATCCAGCGCCGGATCGAGTTCATGCATTACATGGTCGTTATAGGTAAAGCTCACCCTTTCACCGTTCGGGCTAAAGACATGCACATGGCTGCCGCCGCGCAGCGCTCCTGGCGTATACGGCGCGGTAATATCCATTGCATCGAGATTGCTCACCTTGCCGCCTTCAGCAATGACTCCGCGTCGATGATGGAAATCGTAATACCATGTTTCATCAGGATTTTCCGGGCCATGGATGAAAACATATTTCTCTGACTTCGGATGAACCACGGCAGCCTGACGGCTGCAAATTGAAAACCGCCCCTGTTCGTCCTGTTGTTGCCGCACGCTCCGCAGAATATGTATGCTCTGAGGACCTGTTTTATTAAGGACTCATCGGTAATGACTCCAACTTACTGATAGTGTTTTATGTTCAGATAATGCCCGATGACCTTGTCATGCAGCTCCACCGATTTTGAGAACGACAGTGACTTCCGTCCCAGCCTTGCCAGATGTTGTCTCAGATTCAGATTATGTCGCTCAATGCGCTGAGTGTAACGCTTGCTGATAACGTGCAGCTTTCCCTTCAGGCGTGATTCATACAGCGGCCAGCCATCCGTCATCCATACCACGACCTCAAAGGCCGACAGCAGGCTCAGAAGACGCTCCAGTGTGGCCAGAGTGCGTTCACCGAAGACGTGCG
>NZ_MECT01000050.1:0-9421 GCF_001722145.1 Shigella sp. FC1544 | reverse complement strand
TTGAGAAGCGGTGTAAGTGAACTGCAGTTGCCATGTTTTACGGCAGTGAGAGCAGAGATAGCGCTGATGTCCGGCAGTGCTTTTGCCGTTACGCACCACCCCGTCAGTAGCTGAACAGGAGGGACAGCTGATAGAAACAGAAGCCACTGGAGCACCTCAAAAACACCATCATACACTAAATCAGTAAGTTGGCAGCATCACCGGAAACAGGTCTGCAATATACCTTCAACGAAACGGTTGCCTTGCGAGTGAACTATTATCTCGAGCGCGGCTTCAATATGGACGACAGCCGCAATAACGGTGAGTTTTCCACGCAAGAAATTCGCGCCTATTTGCCGCTGACGCTCGGCAACCACTCGGTGACGCCGTATACGCGCATTGGGCTGGATCGCTGGAGTAACTGGGACTGGCAGGATGATATTGAATGTGAAGGCCATGATTTTAACCGTGTAGGTTTATTTTACGGTTATGATTTCCAGAACGGACTTTCCGTTTCGCTGGAATACGCGTTTGAGTGGCAGGATCACGACGAAGGCGACAGTGATAAATTCCATTATGCAGGTGTCGGCGTAAATTACTCGTTCTGATAATGGGCTAAATTGCCGGATGCGGCGCGAGTACTTTATCCGATCTATAAATGTAGGCCGGATAAGATGCGCTAGCATCGCATCCGGCATTCAGGCAAGGTAGCTGGTATTTATTTCAGCGTCATATGCGTGGCAACGGTAATATTCTGTGGTGACGGTTTTCCAGAAATTAAGCGGAATAATAACTCGCAGCTTTGTTGACCTAACTCCTGCGTCGGAACATCGATGCCGCCCGGTGCAGGTGTTAAAATAAACGACAGCGTTTCATTACTATAACCCACCACCGCTAACTGCTGCGGAATAGCAATATTTTTCTCTGCCGCCGCACGATAAATACTCATTAATTTCAGACTGTCAGTGGCAAACACCGCCTCAGGCAACGGTGACTGGCTTAATAATTCTCTCGCGGCTTGCAGTGCTGTTTCATGGGTATAACCACCGTCAACAATCCATTCATCACGCACTGCAATATTATGCGCAGCCAGGCTCTGCTTATAACCATTTACCCGATCCACTGAAACATGGACATCAAGCGGAGCATGCAGGCAGGCAATATTTTGATGCCCACTTTCAATTAATGCATCGGTCAACGCAATGCTGTCGCCAAAATTATCGGTATCGACAGAATAAACATGGGCATATTGACCTTCAACTTTGCCAATCACCACGACAGGAATATCGTATTTATCAAGTTGGGCAAAAAATGACTCATCCGCTGGAGAACTTAGCATAATAATGCCTTTAATCATTTTCTGCTTAATTTTGCTTTCACATTTTTGTAAGTCTTCTGCCGGATTGTGCGACGTCTGCAATATCACGTCGAAACCTTCCTCTTCAGCTTTGGCGGTGATGGCATGCAAAACTTCAGAGAAAAACGGATTACCCGCCGTAGTTTTGGTCGAACGGGTAGAAATCACCATAATGGCATCAAAACCCGAAGAGGTCAGCGCGCGGGCCAGCTTGTTTGGCTGATACTGTAATTCTTCAATGGCCCGTAACACTTTTTCGCGCGCTTCCGGGGAGATATTAGTTTGCTTATTCAGCACGCGTGATACGGTGGATTTTGATACGCCTGCAACCCTGGCAATATCATAAATAGTAGGGGACATAGGTCAGGAACTCCGTCCGAACGTGAATGCTGCACATCTTATGGAGTTCGCCCGTCGATGACAACACGGGCAGTTGATAATCAATGGCCTGGCCCCCACATTCATATCCTTACGAATGATTTTTTTCTGGTCTTCAGAGCAGCACAGGACAGCAATGAAGCGACTTAAAAATGAACTTAATGCGCTGGTGAATCGGGGTGTCGACAGACATCTGCGCCTCGCCGTAACCGGACTAAGCCGCAGCGGCAAAACAGCGTTTATCACTGCGATGGTCAATCAGTTGCTCAATATTCACGCCGGAGCACGCTTGCCGCTGTTAAGCGCGGTGCGTGAAGAGCGCCTGCTGGGCGTAAAACGCATTCCTCAGCGTGACTTTGGCATTCCGCGCTTCACATATGATGAAGGACTGGCGCAGTTATATGGCGATCCTCCCGCCTGGCCGACGCCAACGCGCGGCGTCAGTGAAATCCGCCTGGCGCTACGTTTTAAATCGAACGATTCGCTGCTACGCCACTTCAAGGACACCTCCACGCTGTATCTGGAGATTGTGGATTATCCCGGCGAATGGTTGCTCGACCTGCCGATGCTGGCGCAGGACTATTTAAGCTGGTCACGCCAGATGACGGGCTTACTCAATGGTCAGCGCGGCGAATGGTCGGTCAAATGGCGAATGATGTGCGAAGGGCTGGACCCGCTAGCACCTGCCGACGAAAACCGGCTGGCAGACATTGCCGCCGCGTGGACCGATTATCTCCACCACTGTAAACAGCAGGGGCTGCACTTTATTCAGCCAGGGCGCTTTGTCTTGCCAGGAGATATGGCAGGTGCGCCCGCGCTGCAATTCTTCCCGTGGCCGGATGTCGATACCTGGGGCGAGTCCAAACTGGCGCAGGCCGATAAGCACACCAATGCCGGAATGCTGCGCGAGCGGTTTAATTATTACTGCGAGAAGGTGGTGAAGGGGTTCTATAAGAATCATTTTCTGCGCTTTGACCGCCAGATTGTGCTGGTTGATTGCCTGCAACCTCTCAACAGTGGGCCACAGGCATTTAATGATATGCGTCTGGCACTGACGCAGCTGATGCAAAGTTTCCACTACGGGCAGCGTACCTTGTTCCGGCGTTTGTTTTCGCCGGTTATCGATAAGCTATTGTTTGCTGCCACTAAAGCGGACCATGTGACCATCGATCAGCACGCCAATATGGTTTCATTACTGCAACAACTGATTCAGGATGCCTGGCAAAATGCGGCGTTTGAAGGGATTAGTATGGATTGCCTGGGGCTGGCCTCGGTGCAGGCGACCACCAGCGGCATTATTGACGTCAACGGCGAGAAAATTCCGGCATTGCGCGGTAACCGGCTCAGCGATGGTGTGCCACTCACCGTTTATCCCGGTGAAGTTCCTGCGCGTTTGCCCGGTCAGGCGTTCTGGGACAAACAAGGGTTCCAGTTTGAAGCGTTTCGCCCGCAGGTGATGGATGTCGACAAACCGCTGCCGCATATTCGTCTTGATGCCGCGCTGGAATTTTTAATAGGAGATAAATTGCGATGACCGAACCGTTAAAACCACGTATTGATTTCGACGGTCCGCTGGAGGTCGATCAGAATCCAAAATTCAGGGCGCAGCAGACCTTTGACGAAAATCAGGCGCAAAATTTTGCCCCGGCCACGCTCGATGAAGCGCCTGAAGAAGAGGGGCAAGTTGAAGCGGTAATGGATGCAGCGTTACGTCCGAAACGCAGCCTGTGGCGCAAAATGGTGATGGGCGGGCTGGCTCTGTTTGGCGCAAGCGTTGTCGGGCAGGGTGTACAGTGGACAATGAATGCCTGGCAAACTCAGGACTGGGTGGCGCTGGGTGGATGTGCCGCTGGGGCATTGATTATCGGCGCTGGCGTAGGTTCTGTGGTAACAGAGTGGCGGCGCTTATGGCGCTTGCGACAGCGCGCCCATGAACGCGACGAAGCGCGCGATTTGTTGCACAGCCACGGCACGGGCAAAGGCCGCGCATTTTGCGAAAAACTGGCGCAGCAGGCGGGTATTGATCAGTCTCATCCAGCGCTGCAACGCTGGTATGCCTCAATCCATGAAACGCAAAACGACCGTGAAGTGGTCAGTTTGTATGCGCATTTGGTCCAGCCAGTTTTAGATGCCCAGGCGCGGCGCGAAATCAGCCGTTCGGCGGCGGAATCAACGTTGATGATTGCGGTCAGCCCGCTGGCGTTGGTCGATATGGCGTTTATCGCCTGGCGCAATCTGCGTTTAATTAATCGCATCGCCACGCTGTATGGCATTGAACTGGGGTATTACAGCCGTTTGCGTCTGTTTAAGCTGGTATTGCTGAATATCGCTTTTGCCGGAGCCAGCGAACTGGTGCGCGAAGTGGGGATGGACTGGATGTCGCAAGATCTCGCTGCTCGTTTGTCTACCCGCGCAGCTCAGGGAATTGGTGCTGGACTTCTGACGGCACGACTCGGGATTAAAGCTATGGAGCTTTGCCGCCCGCTGCCGTGGATTGACGATGACAAACCTCGCCTCGGGGATTTCCGTCGTCAGCTTATCGGTCAGGTGAAAGAAACGCTGCAAAAAGGCAAAACGCCCAGCGAAAAATAATGCAATATCGGGTGCTGACCGGATATCTTTACGCCGAAGTGCCCGTTTTTCCGTCTTTGTGTCAATGATTGTTGACAGAAACCTTCCTGCTATCCAAATAGTGTCATATCATCATATTAATTGTTCTTTTTTCAGGTGAAGGTTCCCATGCGTCTGGAAGTCTTTTGTGAAGACCGACTCGGTCTGACCCGCGAATTACTCGATCTACTCGTGCTAAGAGGCATTGATTTACGCGGTATTGAGATTGATCCCATTGGGCGAATCTACCTCAATTTTGCTGAACTGGAGTTTGAGAGTTTCAGCAGTCTGATGGCCGAAATACGCCGTATTGCAGGTGTTACCGATGTGCGTACTGTCCCGTGGATGCCTTCCGAACGTGAGCATCTGGCGTTGAGCGCGTTACTGGAGGCGTTGCCCGAACCTGTGCTCTCTGTCGATATGAAAAGCAAAGTGGATATGGCGAACCCGGCGAGCTGTCAGCTTTTTGGGCAAAAATTGGATCGCCTGCGCAACCATACCGCCGCACAATTGATTAACGGCTTTAATTTTTTACGTTGGCTGGAAAGCGAACCGCAAGATTCGCATAACGAGCATGTCGTTATTAATGGGCAGAATTTCCTGATGGAGATTACGCCTGTTTATCTTCAGGATGAAAATGATCAACACGTCCTGACCGGTGCGGTGGTGATGTTGCGATCAACGATTCGTATGGGCCGCCAGTTGCAAAATGTCGCCGCCCAGGACGTCAGCGCCTTCAGTCAAATTGTCGCCGTCAGCCCGAAAATGAAGCATGTTGTCGAACAGGCGCAGAAACTGGCGATGCTAAGCGCGCCGCTGCTGATTACGGGTGACACAGGTACAGGTAAAGATCTCTTTGCCTACGCCTGCCATCAGGCAAGCCCCAGAGCGGGCAAACCTTACCTGGCGCTGAACTGTGCGTCTATACCGGAAGATGCGGTCGAGAGTGAACTGTTTGGTCATGCTCCGGAAGGGAAGAAAGGATTCTTTGAGCAGGCGAACGGTGGTTCGGTGCTGTTGGATGCAATAGGGGAAATGTCACCACGGATGCAGGCGAAATTACTGCGTTTTCTTAATGATGGCACTTTCCGTCGGGTTGGCGAAGACCATGAGGTGCATGTCGATGTGCGGGTGATTTGCGCTACGCAGAAGAATCTGGTCGAACTGGTGCAAAAAGGCATGTTCCGTGAAGATCTCTATTATCGTCTGAACGTGTTGACGCTCAATCTGCCGCCGCTACGTGACTGTCCGCAGGACATCATGCCGTTAACTGAGCTGTTCGTCGCCCGCTTTGCCGACGAGCAGGGCGTGTCGCGTCCGAAACTGGCCGCTGACCTGAATACTGTACTTACGCGTTATGCGTGGCCGGGAAATGTGCGGCAGTTAAAGAACGCTATCTATCGCGCACTGACACAACTGGACGGTTATGAGCTGCGTCCACAGGATATTTTGTTGCCGGATTATGACGCCGCAACGGTAGCCGTGGGCGAAGATGCGATGGAAGGTTCGCTGGACGAAATCACCAGCCGTTTTGAACGCTCGGTATTAACCCAGCTTTATCGCAATTATCCCAGCACGCGCAAACTGGCAAAACGTCTCGGCGTTTCACATACCGCGATTGCCAATAAGTTGCGGGAATATGGCTTAAGCCAGAAGAAGAACGAAGAGTAAGCGCGAATATGCCTGATGGTGCAACACCATCAGGCATATTAACTTATGCTTTCAGTACAGCCAGAGCTGCTTCGTAATCCGGCTCGGTGGTGATTTCATCCACCAGCTGGCTGAAAATCACATTGTCATTTTCGTCAATAACCACAACGGCACGCGCTGCCAGACCTTTCAGTGGGCCATCAGCAATTGCCACACCGAAGGCTTGCAGAAATTCAGCGTTACGGAAAGTGGAGAGGGTGATAACGTTGTTCAGACCTTCTGCGCCGCAGAAACGAGACTGGGCGAACGGCAGATCGGCAGAAATACACAGCACAACGGTGTTGTCGATCTCGGTTGCCAGTTGGTTAAACTTACGTACTGATGCGGCGCAAACACCGGTATCAATACTCGGGAAAATGTTCAGCACTTTGCGTTTACCCGCAAACTGACCGAGGGTGACGTCAGACAGATCTTTTGCCACGAGAGTAAAAGTCTGCGCTTTGCTACCCGCCTGCGGGATGGAATTGGCGACTGTAACCGGGTTGCCCTGGAAATGAACGGTTTGTGACATGATTATCTTTCCTGTTTACATATAGTTAACGTCACACCTAGTTTATGCTAACTGTCAATAACACAGCAAACGCTATTTGCGCTTAATCCGCAGACCACCGCGACAACAAGGAGTAAAGATGAGAACCGTTAAGGTATTTGAGGAAGCCTGGCCCTTACATACCCCGTTTGTGATTGCCCGGGGAAGTCGCAGTGAAGCGCGCGTGGTGGTGGTTGAACTGGAAGAAGAGGGTATTAAAGGCACCGGCGAATGCACGCCGTATCCGCGTTATGGAGAAAGTGATGCCTCGGTAATGGCGCAAATTATGAGCGTCGTGTCGCAATTAGAGAAAGGGCTGACACGGGAGGAGTTGCAAAAAATTCTCCCTGCCGGCGCAGCACGTAATGCGCTGGATTGTGCATTGTGGGATCTGGCCGCGCGAAAACAGCAGCAATCGCTGGCTGATTTGATCGGCATAACGCTTCCCGAGACAGTTATCACTGCACAGACGGTAGTCATCGGTACGCCTGATCAGATGGCCAATAGTGCATCAACACTCTGGCAGGCAGGCGCGAAATTACTGAAAGTGAAGCTGGATAACCATCTTATTAGTGAGCGGATGGTGGCAATTCGCACAGCTGTGCCCGATGCGACGCTGATCGTTGATGCAAATGAATCCTGGCGTGCAGAAGGGTTGGCGGCGCGTTGCCAGCTATTGGCGGATTTAGGCGTTGCGATGCTTGAACAACCCCTTCCTGCGCAGGACGATGCGGCGCTGGAGAATTTTATTCATCCGTTGCCGATTTGTGCTGATGAGAGTTGTCATACACGTAGCAATCTGAAGGCGCTGAAAGGGCGCTATGAGATGGTTAACATTAAGCTCGATAAAACCGGTGGTCTGACGGAAGCGCTGGCGCTGGCGACTGAAGCGCGTGCACAAGGTTTCAGTCTGATGCTGGGCTGCATGTTGTGTACCTCTCGTGCCATTAGCGCCGCTTTACCGCTGGTGCCGCAGGTCAGTTTCGCAGATCTTGACGGACCGACCTGGCTGGCGGTAGATGTGGAACCGGCGCTTCAGTTCACGACGGGCGAATTGCATCTTTAGGATGCCAGCGCAGCAAGTTTGCCATCGCAAAGAGATATTTTTCGCTGGCTTCGTCGGAGGAGATGGGCGGAAACTCTGCGGTGATGCAATGCAAGTTGAGATCTGCACACCAACTGCCGAAAGAGCCAGGCGTTTCATAACCGACGCTGGTTACCAGAGGCAATTCAAACGCCTGGGCCAGCCATTCGCCTAATTCGCTGTGTCTGGGATCTTCAATACAGGCCAGTGGATCGTGGAATGAGACCACCCAGGCAGGTTGAATGCGGTGTATAAGCTGGCACAGCGCCTGGGTTTCAGGTTCTGAGCCAGGTTTGTCACCTGTCAGTAATACGACATCACGTTCTTCAGCGGCGCTGTTCCAGCGATAAACCGTTTCACCTTCCTTCCAGTTCGCCGCCGGAAAGTTTCTGTTTAAATCCACACCATTAGCATTGGCCCGTAACCCCAGCTGGCAGCCGTCAGGATTCACACACAGCACCACATGATGGCGGCGCAAAGAAGGTGTCAACGTCCGCAGAGCACAGGAGAGCGTGACGACCGAAGAGTTTTCATCACCGTGAGTGCCAGCCAGAATCAAACCACTTTCGCGGCTGGCTGCAGGGGCAGGAAACCAGATTAACGGCGCGCCCAATAATGAACGTCCGTAATGTTCTGTTCCGGGCGGAAATGCGCCGCGTTCGGCGCGTGGGCGGGTTACGGTCATGATCGTCTCTGGTTCAGGAAGTATTACAGGCAGTGTTGTGCAAATTTTGCGGATTATCAAATCCTTTTCTTCAACGCTATGTCATCGATCTTGTATCACTTTTTTTGCCGGAAGTTGTTTGCATTTTTATTGATGTGCAGATATTAGAATTATGCTGACTTAGATGTAAGTCGTAATGTTATATACATGGCGTATTTTATTCTTACTGGTTCTACACATGTTAATCGCATCGGATTGATCAGTTCACCTTAATAAGTTTAATAAATTGTACTGCACATAGTACATTACGATGGTAACTATGTAATTGATTTACATGAATAATGGCTTGTCACCATCAGTCACGGGTTGATTGATACCTATATTCTCACCAATGTGTTTCTCAGGTTTATCGATGATATCTGTGATTAATGCTGCGACACTCTTACGTGATACGATCGTACCTTTGAATGGTTCATTGCGTGAGGTAAGCTCATAATCAATAATATCTTCATCAGTCAGCTAGGCAGGGCGAAGAATTGTATATTCCAGTCCAGAAGCCTCAATTGCATCCGCAGCCCTGCGGAATGGTTTTAGGGGCTCACCAATAACTGCATTATTCCATTCGCCAAATTTTCCTGGAACTTCATCATAAATACCGAGGGAAAGAACAAAGATCAGACGTTTAACATCACAGGCTTTCATCGCAGCGATCACTGAATTTGCCTGAATATCTAAATCTTCCCCCGTAAGGTTGGCATACACAACGTCCTGTCCCTGCATGGCCTGCTTCAGTGCTGCATGATTCAGTACATCTCCCATAATAATCTTGCTATTAGTTGGATAGGGTTTGTGGATTTTTGCTGGCTGACGGGCAAATAAAGTTTGTTTAATGGTTTGTTTATCTGCCAGGTGATGCTGCCAACTTACTGATTTAGTGTATGATGGTGTTTTTGAGGTGCTCCAGTGGCTTCTGTTTCTATCAGCTGTCCCTCCTGTTCAGCTACTGACGGGGTGGTGCGTAACGGCAAAAGCACTGCCGGACATCAGCGCTATCTCTGCTCTCACTGCCGTAAAACATGGCAACTGCAGTTCACTTACACCGCTTCTCAA
>NZ_MECT01000049.1:0-9539 GCF_001722145.1 Shigella sp. FC1544 | reverse complement strand
TTTCTGGTGCGTACCGGGCTGAGAGGCGGTGTAAGTGAACTGTAGTTGCCATGTTTTACGGCAATGAGAGCAGAGATAGCGCTGATGTCCGGCAGTGCTTTTGCCGTTACGCACCACGCCTTCAGTAGCGGAGCAGGAAGGACATCTGATGGAAATGGAAGCCACGCAAGCACCTTAAAATCACCATCATACACTAAATCAGTAAGTTGGCAGCATTACCCAAATTTGTTCGCCATCAGTCAGACGATTACCCGCATAACCCCAACACTGAGGACTTAAGCCAATTCTCTTATACGGTGAGAAATAACGATTATTCGCTTGTCTATACAGTAGAAAACAATCAGTTAGGTCTCTACAAACTGACGGATCTACAGCAAAAAGATAACCTTGCCGCCGCCAATCCGCAGGTCGTTAAAGAGATGCAAGGCGTGGTAAGAGAGTTTATCGACAGCAGCCAGCCACCGCTTAGCGAGGTAAATCAGGAGAAGTTTAACAATATCAAGAAAGCACTAAGCGAAGCGAAATAACTAAACCTTCATGCGGCGGAATTTTTCGCCGCCTTATTGAGCGAGATAGCGATGCACGTTACAGCCAAGCCCTCCAGTTTTCAATGTAATCTCAAATGTGATTACTGTTTTTACCTTGAAAAAGAGTCGCAGTTTACTCATGAAAAATGGATGGATGACAGCACTCTGAAAGAGTTCATCAAACAATATATCGCAGCGTCTGGCAATCAGGTCTATTTTACCTGGCAAGGCGGTGAATCCACTCTGGCTGGCCTGGATTTTTTCCGTAAAGTTATTCACTATCAACAACGCTATGCAGGCCAAAAACGTATTTTTAATGCATTACAAACGAATGGCATTTTATTGAATAATGAATGGTGTTCCTTTCTCAAAGAACATGAATTTCTGGTTGGTATCTCGATCGATGGCCCCCAGGAGTTACATGACCGTTACAGACGCAGTAATTCAGGTAACGGTACTTTTGCAAAAGTGATAGCAGCCATCGAGCGTCTGAAATCATATCAAGTTGAGTTTAATACGTTACCGTCATTAATAACGTTAATGTCCATTACCCTCTTGAGGTTTATCATTTTTTAAAATCTATCGGCAGTAAACATATGCAATTTATCGAATTGCTCGAAACCGGGACGCCGAATATTGATTTCAGTGGTCATAGTGAGAACACATTCCGTATCATTGATTTTTCTGTGCCTCCCACGGCTTATGGCAAGTTTATGTCAACCATTTTTATGCAATGGGTTAAAAACGATGTGGGTGAAATTTTCATTCGTCAGTTTGAAAGCTATGTCAGCCGTTTTTTGGGGAATGGGCATACAAGTTGTATTTTCCAGGAGTCCTGCAAGGATAATCTGGTTGTTGAAAGTAATGGAGACATTTACGAATGCGACCATTTTGTCTATCCACAGTACAAAATTGGAAACATTAATAAATCTGAACTCAAAACGATGAACAGTGTACAACTGACAGCGCAAAAAAAACGGATTTCAGCGAAATGTCAGCAATGTGCATATAAACCTATCTGCAATGGCGGTTGTCCTAAGCATCGTATTACTAAAGTAAACAATGAGACTGTTTCTTATTTTTGCGAAGGTTATAAAATCCTTTTTTCAACCATGGTACCTTATATGAACGCCATGGTTGAGTTAGCTAAGAACAGAGTACCGCTTTACCACATTATGGATGTTGCAAAACAAATGGAGAATAATTAATAACGCTCTCTTTTAACTCCATTCTTAGCCTCCTTCTTATGACCTTAACAAGGCACCCGACATAAATTCCTGTCGGGTGTTTCGTCATCATCATCTTCCCTTGCGAAAATCCTGGCTTACGTGGTATGCGTCAGGGCATTAGCAATACCCTTGATTATCAATAGCATAACCATAACCACTGAAAATTAAAAATTTCTATATATTTCATATTGTTAAATGATACTTAAATAAATTTCATCAGTAAATCATTGCCATAGATAATCATTGGATGGCACAATCAATTTTCGCTAATGATAACCATTCCCATTACGTTTTGTATGTTGATAGCAAAGTATCTCTGTCTGCTGAAGCCCTTTTGGCTGCGTAAGAATAATAAAACTTCAGTGTTGTTAATCATTATTATCCTCGCAATGATCCTTGGCGTGGTTAAAATTCAGGTCTGGTTAAACGACTGGAATAATGATTTTTTCAATGCGCTAAGCCAGAAAGAAACCGATAAGCTTTGGCAGCTTGTTCTTTGGTTCCCTGCCCTGCTGGGGATCTTTGTATTAATATCCGTAAACAAAACATGGTTAATTAAACTACTGACTATTCGCTGGCGCGAATGGTTAACAGATTACTACCTTAATCGCTGGTTTGCAGATAAAAACTACTACTTCACGCAGATCTACGGCGAGCATAAAAATACAGATAACCCTGACCAACGTATCGCTGAAGACATTCTCTTACTGATCAGCAAAACGCTCAGTCTTTCATTTGGCTTCATCCAGTCACTTAGCATGCTGATCACCTTTACCGTTATTCTTTGGCAAAGCGCGGGTACGCTCTCATTCACTGTTGGTGGAACAGAATGGAATATCCAGGGGTATATGGTCTATACCGTCGTGCTCATTGTGATCGGTGGAACTTTATTTACCCATAAGGTTGGTAAGCGTATTCGTCCGCTTAATGTGGAAAAACAACGTAGCGAAGCGACATTTCGAACTAATCTTGTGCAGCATAATAAGCAGGCAGAACTGATTGCGCTAAGCAATGCTGAGTCTCTACAACGCCAGGAGTTGCGCGACAATTTTCATACCATTAAAGAGAACTGGCATCGTTTAATGAATCGTCAGCGGTGGCTTGATTACTGGCAAAATATTTATTCGCGCTCGCTTAGCGTTCTTCCCTACTTTCTGTTATTGCCGCAGTTTATTAGCGGGCAGATCAATCTGGGCGGACTGATGAAATCGCGCCAGGCATTTATGCTAGTATCGAACAATTTAAGCTGGTTTATTTATAAATATGACGAACTTGCTGAACTGGCTGCGGTTATCGATCGCTTGTATGAGTTCCATCAACTCACTGAACAGCGCCCTACGAATAAGCCTAAAAATTGCCAACATGCGGTACAAGTGGCTAATGCGAGTATTCGTACGCCTGATAATAAGATCATATTAGAGAACTTGAACTTTCATGTTTCGCCAGGCAAATGGCTATTACTGAAAGGCTACTCTGGTGCGGGAAAAACCACACTGCTTAAAACATTATCCCACTGCTGGCCGTGGTTTAAAGGTGATATTTTTTCTCCTGCTGACAGTTGGTATGTGTCACAAACACCGTTAATCAAAACCGGCTTACTGAAAGAGATTATTTGTAAAGCACTTCCCCTGCCCGTAGACGATAAATCGTTGAGCGAAGTACTGCATCAGGTTGGTCTTGGGAAATTGGCTGCGCGTATTCATGACCACGATCGCTGGGGAGATATTCTTTCCAGCGGCGAAAAACAACGTATCGCCCTGGCACGATTAATTTTACGACGTCCGAAATGGATATTTCTTGACGAAACTACCTCTCATCTTGAGGAACAAGAGGCTATCCGCTTACTGCGTTTAGTGCGTGAAAAACTACCCACAAGCGGCGTCATTATGGTTACACATCAACCCGGTGTCTGGAACCTGGCCGATGATATTTGTGACATTAGCGCGGTTTTATAAAAACAATAAAAGCCCTGCTGTACGGAGATATAAATAAATGAAGCGAGTTCTTATTCCTGGCGTCATTTTATGTGGCGCTGATGTGGCGCAGGCCGTCGATGACAAAAACATGTACATGCATTTTTTTGAAGAGATGACGGTCTATGCTCCTGTCCCTGTACCCGTAAACGGCAACACGCATTACACCAGTGAAAGCATCGAGCGTTTACCGACCGGGAATGGCAATATCAGCGATCTGCTGAGAACCAACCCTGCGGTACGCATGGATTCAACGCAAAGTACCTCGTTGAACCAGGGAGATATTCGCCCTGAGAAAATCTCTATTCACGGTGCGTCGCCCTACCAGAATGCCTATTTGATTGACGGTATTAGTGCAACTAATAACCTGAACCCAGCGAATGAGTCCGATGCCAGTAGTGCAACCAATATTAGCGGGATGTCACAGGGGTATTATCTTGATGTCAGCTTACTGGACAATGTGACGCTTTATGACAGTTTTGTGCCGGTTGAATTTGGTCGCTTCAATGGCGGGGTAATTGATGCAAAGATCAAACGCTTCAACGCTGATGATAGCAAGGTGAAATTGGGTTATCGCACTACGCGTTCGGACTGGTTAACATCGCATATCGATGAGAATAACAAGAGCGCATTTAATCAAGGTTCTTCAGGAAGTACTTATTTCTCTCCAGATTTTAAAAAGAACTTTTATACCTTGTCGTTTAATCAGGAGCTGGCTGATAACTTTGGCGTTACCGCCGGTTTATCGCGCCGCCAGTCTGATATCACCCGCGCGGATTATGTTTCGAATGACGGCATTGTCGCCGGTCGGGCACAGTATAAAAACGTTATCAATACTGCATTGAGCAAATTTACCTGGTTTGCCAGCGACCGCTTTACCCACGATTTAACCTTAAAATATACCGGCTCCAGCCGTGATTATAATACCAGTACCTTCCCGCAGTCTGATCGCGAAATGGGTAATAAATCCTATGGTCTTGCATGGGATATGGATACGCAACTCGCATGGGCCAAAATACGTACCACCGTTGGTTGGGATCATATTAGTGATTATACCCGTCACGATCATGACATCTGGTACACCGAACTTTCATGTACATATGGTGATATTACAGGGCGTTGTACCCGTGGCGGATTAGGACACATTTCCCAGGCTGTAGATAATTACACCTTCAAAACACGCCTGGACTGGCAAAAATTCGCCGTGGGTGATGTTTCGCATCAACCCTACTCCGGCGCGGAATACATCTATTCCGATGCATGGACTGAACGCCATAACCAGTCTGAATCCTATGTGATTAATGCTGCAGGAAAGAAAACTAACCATACCATTTACCATAAAGGTAAAGGCAGCCTAGGAATTGACAACTACACGCTGTATATGGCGGATCACATTAGCTGGCGGAATGTGTCGTTAATGCCCGGTGTGCGTTATGACTATGACAACTATCTGTCAAACCACAATATCTCCCCGCGCTTTATGACGGAATGGGATATTTTTGCTGATCAAACCTCAATGATTACCGCCGGTTATAACCGTTACTATGGCGGGAATATTCTTGATATGGGATTACGTGATATCCGCAATAGCTGGACGGAATCGGTATCAGGTAATAAAACCCTGACGCGCTATCAGAATTTGAAAACGCCTTATAACGATGAACTGGCAATGGGATTGCAGCAAAAAATCGGTAAGAACGTTATTGCACGCGCAAACTATGTTTACCGTGAAGCGCATGATCAAATCAGCAAAAGCAGTCGTACCGACAGCGCGACTAAAACCACCATTACTGAATATAACAACGATGGCAAAACCAAAACGCATTCGTTTAACCTCAGTTTTGAACTGGCCGAACCCCTGCATATCCGCCAGGTAGATATTAACCCGCAAATTGTCTTTAGCTATATCAAGAGCAAGGGCAACTTGTCGTTAAACAATGGTTATGAGGAGAGCAATACCGGTGATAACCAGGTGGTTTATAACGGTAATCTGGTCTCTTACGATAGCGTTCCAGTGGCAGATTTTAATAACCCATTAAAGATCTCCTTAAACATGGATTTCACGCATCAACCGAGCGGGTTAGTGTGGGCGAATACGCTGGCCTGGCAAGAAGCGCGTAAAGCTCGCATTATCCTTGGTAAGACAAATGCGCAATACATCAGCGAATATTCAGATTACAAGCAGTATGTTGACGAAAAACTGGATAGCAGCCTGACCTGGGACACCCGCTTGTCCTGGACGCCACAATTTCTGAAACAACAAAACCTGACGATCAGTGCCGATATTCTCAATGTACTGGATAGCAAAACCGCTGTTGATACAACGAATACCGGTGTGGCGACCTACGCCAGTGGCCGTACTTTCTGGCTTGATGTCAGCATGAAATTTTAATAGTTCGGATTTTACTTAACCGGGTAAATTCGCCCGGTTTTCGCATGGAGATAATTATGAGAAACCTCTGTTTCTTACTGACGTTAGTGGCAACTCTGTTGCTCCCCGGGCGGCTGATTGCCGCCGCCTTACCGCAGGATGAAAAGTTAATTACCGGGCAACTGGACAATGGCTTGCGATATATGATTTATCCGCATGCTCAACCAAAGGATCAGGTAAATTTATGGCTGCAAATTCATACCGGTTCATTGCAGGAAGAAGACAATGAGCGCGGCGTGGCTCATTTTGTAGAACATATGATGTTTAACGGCACAAAAACATGGCCGGGTAATAAAGTCATCGAAACATTTGAGTCAATGGGCCTGCGTTTTGGTCGCGATGTTAATGCCTATACCAGCTATGACGAAACGGTGTATCAGGTGAGTTTGCCGACTACGCAGAAACAAAATCTGCAACAAGTGATGGCAATCTTCAGTGAATGGAGTAATGCCGCAACCTTTGAAAAACTCGAAGTAGACGCTGAACGTGGCGTAATTACTGAGGAATGGCGTGCCCATCAGGATGCGAAATGGCGCACCTCTCAGGCGCGCCGCCCTTTCCTGCTGGCTAATACCCGTAATTTAGACCGTGAACCTATCGGCCTGATGGATACTGTCGCCACGGTCACACCGGCACAATTGCGCCAATTTTATCAACGCTGGTATCAACCAAATAATATGACCTTTATCGTGGTCGGCGATATCGACAGTAAAGAAGCGCTGGCGCTGATAAAGGATAATTTAAGTAAGCTTCCGGCTAACAAAGCAGCTGAAAATCGCGTCTGGCCGACAAAAGCCGAAAACCACCTGCGCTTTAATATCATTAATGATAAAGAAAACCGGGTGAACGGCATCGCACTCTATTATCGCCTGCCAATGGTACAAGTGAACGATGAGCAAAGCTTTATCGAACAAGCTGAATGGAGCATGTTAGTTCAGCTGTTCAATCAACGTCTGCAGGAACGCATACAGTCGGGCGAGTTGAAGACTATTTCTGGCGGCACTGCGCGCAGCGTTAAAATTGCACCCGATTATCAGTCGCTGTTTTTCCGTGTAAATGCACGAGACGATAATATGCTGGATGCTGCGAATGCATTAATGGCAGAGTTGGCAACCATTGATCAGCATGGTTTTTCTGCTGAAGAACTCGATGATGTCAAATCTACCCGCCTCACCTGGCTGAAAAATGCGGTTGATCAGCAAGCTGAACGTGATTTACGTATGCTGACCAGTCGCCTGGCATCCAGCTCATTAAATAATACGCCGTTCTTGTCGCCGGAAGAGACATATCAACTTTCGAAACGTCTGTGGCAGCAAATTACCGTGCAAAGTCTGGCGGAAAAATGGCAGCAGTTAAGAAAGAACCAGGACGCATTTTGGGAGCAAATGGTAAACAATGAGCTTGCCGCCAAAAAAGCATTGTCTCCTGCGGCTATCCTGGCGCTGGAAAAAGAGTACGCCAACAAAAAGCTGGCGGCTTACATCTTCCCAGGCAGAAATTTATCGTTAACAGTAGACGCTGACCCACAGGCGGAAATTAGCAGCAAAGAAACGCTGGCTGAGAATCTGACATCATTAACACTTTCCAATGGTGCCAGGGTTATTCTGGCAAAATCCGCGGGTGAAGAGCAAAAGCTACAAATTACTGCCGTATCGAATAAAGGCGATTTAAGTTTCCCTGCGCAGCAAAAATCACTTATCGCGCTGGCAAATAAAGCAGTAAGCGGAAGCGGCGTTGGTGAGCTCTCCTCTTCCAGCCTGAAACGCTGGAGTGCGGAAAATTCGGTAACCATGAGCAGTAAAGTCAGTGGCATGAATACGTTGCTCTCCGTTAGCGCGCGGACTAATAACCCTGAACCTGGTTTTCAGTTGATTAACCAGCGAATCACCCACAGCACGATTAACGACAATATTTGGGCATCGCTACAAAATGCTCAAATTCAGGCATTGAAAACGCTCGACCAGCGTCCAGCGGAGAAATTCGCCCAGCAGATGTATGAGACGCGCTATGCTGATGACCGCACGAAATTACTGCAAGAAAATCAGATTGTACAGTTTACTGCCGCAGATGCGCTGGCTGCCGATCGCCAGTTGTTTTCATCTCCAGCGGATATCACGTTTGTCATTGTCGGTAATGTCTCAGAAGACAAACTCGTGGCGTTAATTACGCGTTACTTAGGATCAATCAAACACTCTGATTCGCCATTAGCCGCAGGTAAACCATTAACTCGCGCGACGGACAACGCATCGGTTACTGTAAAAGAACAAAATGAACCTGTGGCACAGGTTTCACAGTGGAAGCGTTATGATTCCCGGACACCTGTTAATCTGGCGACGCGTATGGCGCTCGATGCTTTTAACGTCGCACTGGCAAAAGATCTACGTGTTAATATTCGTGAACAGGCATCTGGAGCATACAGCGTTTCTTCTCGCCTCTCGGTTGATCCTCAGGCCAAAGATATCAGTCATTTGCTGGCTTTTACTTGTCAACCAGAACGACATGATGAACTGTTAACGTTAGCGAATGAAGTGATGGTTAAGCGTCTGGCTAAAGGGATCAGTGAGCAAGAACTGAATGAATATCAGCAAAACGTTCAGCGCAGCCTCGATATCCAACAGCGTAGCGTTCAACAATTAGCGAACACTATTGTAAATAGTCTTATTCAATATGACGATCCTGCAGCATGGACTGAGCAGGAGCGATTGTTGAAACAAATGACGGTAGAGAATGTTAACACTGCCGTTAAACAATATCTTTCTCATCCGGTAAATACTTATACCGGAGTATTATTGCCAAAATAATAACAGCCCCGTCAACACATCGTTGGCGGGGATTTTAGCAATATTCGCTATTTTTATGTAATAATTTTATAAATGCGTTCAAAATAATAATCAAGTACTAATAGTGATATTTTTAGGTCTGATTTTTACGTGATAATTCAGGAGACACAGAATGCGCATAAAAATAACAGCATAAAACACCTTACCACCACCCAAGAATTTCATATTGTATTGTTTTTCAATGAAAAAAACATTATTCGCGTAATATCTCACGATAAATAACATTAGGATTTTGTTATTTAAACACGAGTCCTTTGCACTTGCTTACTTTATCGATAAATCCTACTTTTTTAATGCGATCCAATCATTTTAAGGAGTTTAAAATGGATAAGAAGCAAGTAACGGATTTAAGGTCGGAACTACTCGATTCACGTTTTGGTGCGAAGTCTATTTCCACCATCGCAGAATCAAAACGTTTTCCGCTGCACGAAATGCGCGACGATGTCGCATTCCAGATTATCAATGACGAATTATATCTTGATGGCAACGCTCGTCAGAACCTAGCCACTTTCTGCCAGACCTGGGACGACGAAAATGTC
>NZ_MECT01000048.1:0-9808 GCF_001722145.1 Shigella sp. FC1544 | reverse complement strand
CCGTCGACCGTCCGGCACGGTCCATCACAGTGATAAAGGTTCTCAGTATGTATCGCTGGCCTACACACAGCGGCTTAAGGAAGCCGGATTACTGGCATCAACAGGAAGTACAGGCGACTCGTATGACAACGCGATGGCGGAGAGCATCAATGGTCTTTACAAAGCGGAGGTAATACACCGTAAGAGCTGGAAAAACCGTGCAGAAGTGGAACTGGCCACACTCACGTGGGTGGACTGGTATAATAATCGACGATTGCTGGAAAGGCTGGGCCATACTCCTCCGGCAGAAGCAGAAAAAGCTTATTATGCTTCCATCGGAAACGATGATCTGGCAGCCTGAGTTCACAGATAAAACACTCTCCAGGAAACCCGGGGCGGTTCACTTCAGCGTGGAGTAATGGCCCCCCGCCTGCTCATCATTGATGAAATAGGCTATCTGCCGTTCAGTCAGGAAGAAGCAAAACTGTTCTTCCAGGTCATCGCTAAACGTTACGAAAAGAGCGCAATGATCCTGACATCCAATCTGCCGTTCGGGCAGTGGGATCAAACGTTCGCCGGTGATGCAGCACTGACCTCAGCGATGCTGGACCGTATCTTACACCACTCACATGTCGTTCAAATCAAAGGAGAAAGCTATCGACTCAGACAGAAACGAAAGGCCGGGGTTATAGCTGAAGCTAATCCTGAGTAAAACGGTGGATCAATATTGGGCCGTTGGTGGAGATATAAGTGGATCACTTTTCATCCGTCGTTGACACTTGGCAAACAGGGGCAACCATGTATGTCAGATATTACAATCTCACTTCCGAAAGAAGTCAACGGGTACGTTATCTGTTCAACCAGAATCCGACACATTCTGGCTATACGAAAGAGCATACTTATGCAAATCTATATGCTTTTCCGGCAACAAGCAGTAATCTCAGCGCTGAGGCAGGAATTAGAGGTAAAAACGCCCTACCGGGCCATGAATCACCCGGTCATTGGATTAGTAACCAAAGCAGATTTAGCCAGCATGGAACACATATCTTTGGTGAAATGTTGGTTACGGGAAGCAGGAGCGCACAACGTGTTAGTAACCAGTGCGGTTAATAACAATGGAGTTACAGAACTTTTTTCCTTGCTGCATACAGAAGATGTCTGTCGCTAATTTCGATAGGTTCTCAGATGAGAATGATGACGGTGATACACAGATAAGAATCAATGAGCAATGAGGGTTGCCGGGCAACCCTCATTGAATAAAACAGGAATTACTTCGCTTCGCCGTTTTTCATTTCGCCCATAGCTTTCAGCTTTTTGGAGATATCGCGGCGTTCTTTGGAGAGCTCGGCATTTTTGATGATGTAATCGTCAACACGATCTTCATAGTCACCTTTCATGCTGGCGATGATGCCCTGGATTGCTTCAACGCTCATCCCCGGCTTGATGTAATCGCTCAGGTTGTCCAGCAGCAGGACGCGCTTCTGGTTGTCACGGATCTTTTTCTCAACGTCCTGAATTTCACGTTGCAGTTTGTTCTTACGACGGAACAGACGAACAAATTCCAGTACGTCCTGGAATGAAGGCTTGGTAGTTTCCATTTGTATACCCCTGATAATGTGAGAGTCGGATTCGTTTTAGCAACCGCTATTCGTTAGGGCCAACATTACTCATAGCTGCCGCAGATGACAATGCTTTTATCCCTTTTCACTATCATACCCTTTATCCTTGCTGAATCGAAGCAGCAGCAAGATGATTCTGAAGTTCAGGAATTATTTGCGCAAGGCCCGGCAAATCAGATTCGATAGCAACTCAAGCTGATGTGCCGTTTCCATGTTCAGCCACACATAACCATAGATTGGTGTTTCCACTACCTTCAGGTCATGGTGGTTATTGAGCAACTGACGCAGCTCTTCCACAGCATCGTTCAATTTTTCCGTATTGGCAAAAACCGGCTGCGGATTACCTTCGTACAGCGCATGAACAAGGCTCAGCAGTATTTGCTGCATCATGTGCTGGGTATCACGAAGTTTTTGCGCGTTCAATAACACGAAATGGCTGGGGCGCGTGGCCCAGTACGCATTGATTTGCAACTCCAGCATACAAACCAGATTGCGGTTAATGGTCTGGATACCTTCATATATCGATTTTGGAATACGGGTTTCTTTGCTGGCGGGCGCAATCAGCCCACGCATTTTCACGGCATCGGTCAGGAGTTTTTGTAGATGGCTTTCCAGACGTGGGCGTTCGAGTAAGTTCGGTGAGAATGCAGATTGATAAACCCGATTATACTCGGTCAGACTTTTCGCCAGTTGAATGCGCCAGTGGATGAACGCCCGTTGTGGCCAGATACCGGTAAACAACATTGCCAGTAAAGAGCCGAAGATCACATCGCCGCTTCGCCATAACGCCGTATCAATTTCACCTGTCGGGGAACCCACAACAATTGCCAGCGTCACCCCAATCAATAATCCTTGATACGGTTTCTTGCCCAGCGCCAGCCAACCGCAAAGAAACATAGCCGCCGCGCACCAGACTAACATCAGCGGTAACGAAATTAACTCCAGTTGCAGAGCGATAAGACCTAAAATCGAACCCAACACCGTACCGCCAATACGTTCGAAGGCGCGAGGGACAACGTTACCCCAGAACGAGATTGGCCCCATAATCACCACCATGGTGACCAGCGGCCAGGTGCTTTCCGGGATAGTAAACAGGCGGATAATGAGAAAAGTGAGCAGGAATGCCAGCGCGACCCGAGTACCATGCACAATGCGGTAATGGCGGTATACCCGGATTTCAAACGGGCTTAATGACTTATCGGCACGCACGCAGAAACTCCGTAATGAAGATTAAAAGCGCTCATAACTCATCTGTCGGCCAGAAGGCCCGCCTCTGAATTATCCGACGGACAAACCGGGAACAGTGTAATTTCCCGGCAGGAGCGAAAAAATTGAAAGGCGCATCTTACTCTTTTCGCTTTCAAAAAAAGAGTGGTCATCGCGTTAACACACCGCCCTGAGATGAATTAGTGATGTTTTGGCTGCACCGCAACATACATTTCGATATCCCAGTACCCATCTTCCGCGCCATTGTTCAAATAAACCTCGAAGCAGGGCTTTGGTAACATTTCATAAGCACTGTCCTGCAAGAGGCTATTAAAGAACTGATACCAGGGTTTAGCAAAATCATCACCGACTACACGAGCCACCGCAACCGCATACTGACCACCTGAAATTTCTGTCAGAATGACGCCCTCACTGTTTTCGGGGAGCGTAAAGTTATTCGGCACCGTCACGACGGTGTCGCAGCGTAATTTTTCGGCGGGTGTTTCATCTGGATTGTCGTAAAAGACAGCAACCCACTCCTTCGGCACAATATTTTTGCTATCTACCCACATCATCAACTGCTCAAAGCCTTTCTTTACCGTCTGTTCCCACGGGCCAACGAGATGGAAACCTGCAACGGTACGTTTATCTTCCTGCTTAATCTCGTAGTTCATGACGCTCCATCAACACTGTTTTTATATACAGTATAATTGCGATATTAAAACCACAAGGAATGAGTGTTGATTATGCGAGCAGACTCGCACTCCTGCCAGTCTGCTGCAAAAGAAAGGTCAGGCCTTATGGTGGAAATAATCACTCAGGCGAGAAAACATGCTGCCTTCCCCGACAGATTCCAGGGTAACCAGCGGCCAGTGCGCCACCTGTTTATCACGGTCGTAAAGTTCAATTTCCCCTACCCGCTGATGGGCGCTAATTGGCGCGGTGAGCTCTTTACCATCAAGGGTATATTTGGCTTTGATATGTGGAATTTCGGCTTTCGGTAGCACCATCCAGAACTCTTGTTCCGTTCCCAGGTCGATATTTTCTTTATCGCCATACCAGATGCGTTCCGTACCGACCTTTTTCCCACGGTGCAAAATTTGCACCGTAGTAAAGTTTTGTTGCCCCCAACGCAGTAATTTTCTTGCCTCTTCCTCACGACCTTTTGCACTGTCAGCCCCCATTACCACTGCAATGAGACGACGCTGCCCATCGACAGCCGAAGCAATGAGATTAAACCCGGCACCAGAAGTATGACCCGTTTTCAGGCCGTCAACATTCATGGTTTTATCCCACAATAACCCGTTACGGTTTTGCTGGGTGATACCGTTCCAGGTGAGACTTTTCTCACTGTACATATGATAAAACTCGGGCTCGCCGTGGATGATAGCGCGAGAAAGCACAGCTAAATCATAAGCCGAGCTATGCTGACCTGGTGCATCCAGACCATGCACTGTTTCAAAATGCGTATCCTTGAGATGCAGCTTCTCGGCATAGTTGTTCATCATTTCAACAAACTGCCGTTGCCCACCGGCAATATAGTCAGCCAGTGCAACACAAGCGTCATTTCCGGAATCCACAATTAAACCACGGCTTAAATCACGTACCGATACGCGATCGCCCTCTTTCAAAAACATCAGTGAAGAACCGACAAACACTGGATTATCTTTCGCCCACGCATCGCGCCCCACGGTGACAATATCGTCTGGCGTAATGCGATGACTATCGATAGTGCGATCCACGACATAGCCCGTCATCAGCTTTGTCAGGCTGGCGGGATTGCGCTGTTGATGCTCATTACCCGCGGTGAGGATCTGACCGGTGGTGTAATCCATCAGTACCTAGGAGCCGGCATGAATCTCTGGAGGCTGAGGTGAAAAAGGAATGTTTTCCGCCGCAAAACCAGACGATAAGTTAAAAATGAACAAAGAAGCAGCAATAATAAGACGGCGTTTCAACAGCAAACCCTCAGGAGTTTCAAATAGCTGTTCTTTTTACGGAAATACTTATGAACTGGCTGGAATAAAGTGCAAGAAAATGTGACTACCCTCTCATTTTTATCTGACATGATCTGTTGTCACTCGCTGTCAAATTGTCGCGCTAAAGCTGATTAGCACGGTGATATTTGATACTCTGGCAGACAGCAGAAATAACGGATTTAACCTAATGATGAATGACGGTAAGCAACAATCTACCTTTTTGTTTCACGATTACGAAACCTTTGGCACGCACCCCGCGTTAGATCGCCCTGCACAGTTCGCAGCCATTCGCACCGATGACGAATTCAATGTCATCGGCGAACCCGAAGTCTTTTACTGCAAGCCCGCGGATGACTATTTACCCCAGCCTGGAGCCGTATTAATTACCGGTATTACCCCGCAGGAAGCACGGGCGAAAGGAGAAAACGAAGCCGCGTTTGCCGCCCGTATTCACTCGCTTTTTACCGTACCGAAGACCTGTATTCTGGGCTACAACAATGTGCGTTTCGACGACGAAGTCACACGCAACGTTTTTTATCGTAATTTCTACGATCCTTACGCCTGGAGCTGGCAGCATGATAACTCGCGCTGGGATTTACTGGATGTTATGCGTGCCTGTTATGCCCTGCGCCCGGAAGGAATAAATTGGCCTGAAAATGATGACGGTCTACCAAGCTTTCGCCTTGAGCATTTAACCAAAGCGAATGGTATTGAACATAGCAACGCCCACGATGCGATGGCTGATGTGTACGCCACTATTGCGATGGCAAAACTGGTAAAAACGCGTCAGCCACGCCTGTTTGATTATCTCTTTACCCATCGTAATAAACACAAACTAATGGCGTTGATTGATGTTCCTCAGATGAACCCCCTGGTTCACGTTTCCGGAATGTTTGGGGCATGGCGCGGCAATACAAGCTGGGTGGCACCGCTGGCGTGGCATCCTGAAAATCGCAATGCCGTAATTATGGTGGATTTGGCAGGAGACATTTCGCCATTACTGGAGCTGGATAGCGACACATTGCGCGAGCGTTTATATACCGCAAAAGCCGATCTTGGCGATAACGCCGCCGTTCCGGTTAAGCTGGTACATATCAATAAATGTCCGGTACTGGCCCAGGCGAATACGCTACGCCCGGAAGATGCCGACCGACTGGGAATTAATCGTCAGCATTGCCTCGATAACCTAAAAATTCTGCGTGAAAATCCGCAAGTGCGTGAAAAAGTGGTAGCGATATTCGTGGAAGCCGAACCGTTTACACCTTCAGATAATGTGGATGCACAGCTTTATAACGGCTTTTTCAGTGACGCCGATCGTGCAGCAATGAAAATTGTGCTGGAAACCGAGCCGCGTAATTTACCGGCACTGGATATCACTTTTGTTGATAAACGAATTGAAAAGCTGTTGTTCAATTATCGGGCGCGCAACTTCCCGGGGACGCTGGATTATGCCGAGCAGCAACGCTGGCTGGAGCACCGCCGCCAGGTCTTCACGCCAGAGTTTTTACAAGGCTATGCAGAAGAGATTCAGATGCTGGCGCAGCAGTATGCCGACGATAAAGAAAAAGTGGCGCTGTTAAAAGCGCTTTGGCAGTACGCGGAAGAGATTGTCTAATGTGAAGCCTCCGCCGCTGGTACGGCGGAGGACAATTTTGAGTCAGGCTTTTTGAACGGTGATGCTCCACGCTGCATCGCCAATCTGCTGATAATCGGTGATGGCATGTCCTTCTTCTGCCGCCCACTGTGGGATTGCTTCAGTTGCCTGGGTGCAATCAAACTCAATTACCAACTCATCGCCGCTGGCCATTTCTGCCAGTGCTGCTTTTGCTTCTATGAGTGGAAACGGACAGACCTGCGTCACCACATCCAGCTTTTTAATCGCCATCTTTACACCTTACTTAATTTGCCGCAGCAGTTGCCAGTCGTGCCTTACGCTGCGGTCGAACATACACAAGCCAGGACGCAGTCCAGACTCCGAGAATCATAAATACAAGGCCAATCCAGCCCTGCCAGGTCATCATTGCAGTCATGACCAGTCCATTACCGATAGAGCAACCACCTGCAATGCTGGCACCGAAGCCCATCAGTACACCACCTAACCCGCTACGTAATGTTGTTTGTGCATCAGCAGCGCGAACGCGGAACTCACGGCTCGCTTTGGCTGCAATAAATGCCCCCACGAAGATCCCTAACACCAGGAAAACGCCCCAGTTAATGTATTTCACGTCACCCGCGACCAGAAATTGCAGAATATTGGCCGTTGGGGGAGTGATTCCTAACCCAAACATGCGTCCGGTTGCTTCACTCAGGGGCCAGGCTAAAAGCGCAATCAAACCGATGAGTACAGCAGTGACAAAGGGATGCCAGCGTTTTTCAAACAGAATATGAGCGATCCCGGTTCGGCGCGGCGGTAAGGTCGCGACTTTGAGTTTTGGCTTCTTCAACTCTTTCATCACCACCCAGAGCGTTATCACCAGCAAAACGGCAACCAACGGCCACACAGACAAATTAAAAGTATCAGCAATAGAGTTATGTTCAGTAGTGTAGTGCTGCAAGGTTTGATTTAAACCACTGGCGTGTGGAGAACGCATCACCGCACTCATCACCATATAAGTGAAAAGCGCGATCCAACTGCCGATCAATCCCTCACCCGCGCGATACCAGGTCCCGGTGGCACATCCACCCGCCAGAACAATTCCCAGCCCGAAAAGATACCCACCTATAACAGTACCAAGCCACGGGAACGCCCCGGCTTCGTAAGTCAGTAGGCCCGCCTGAATTAACGCAAAAACCCCCACGCTTTGTACCGAAATTGCAATCAGCAAGGCGTAAAACATGCGATTATTTTTCGCGATATACATATCGCGAAAACCACCTGTCAGGCAAAAACGCCCACGCTGCATGACAAATCCCAGCAGAGCACCACAAATTAGCCCGCTTAATATCATTGAAAACATAAATTAATTAACCAGATGAATGTTAATGGGGAAATTATTCATGACTGGTGGAATGCAGACCAATAACCAAATTCTCTAAATTAGAACAAATGGTTATTAATGAGGATTTCGATAAAAAAGAATAAAAAAACCGGAGCCAAATGTTCATTCGACTCCGGTTTATTATTAGAAAAGATGATTATGCTACGTCTTCGTACTGCGGAACCGGATTACGGAAACTCTTGGTTACGCAAGCCAGGTAAATCAGACCGATAGCAGCCCAGATCAGACCCAGAACCATTGAGCTTTCTTCCAGGTTAACCCACAGCGCACCAACGGTCAGCGCACCACACATCGGCAGGAACAGATACTGGAAGTGATCTTTCAGCGTCTTGTTACGCTTCTCACGGATCCAGAACTGCGAAATAACCGACAGGTTAACGAAGGTGAACGCCACCAGCGCACCAAAGTTAATCAGCGCCGTAGCCATTACCAGGTCGAAGTTGATTGCCAGCAAGGCAATCGCGCCAACCAGGATGATGTTCATTGCCGGAGTACGCCATTTCGGGTGTACATAACCGAAGAAGCTTTTAGGGAACACACCGTCACGCCCCATTACGTACATCAGACGCGCTACGCCTGCATGCGCCGCCATACCGGACGCCAGTACGGTAATGGTGGAGAAGATCAGCGCGCCAACCTGGAACGCTTTACCCGCAACGTACAGCATGATTTCAGGCTGTGACGCATCCGGATCTTTAAAGCGAGAGATATCCGGGAAGTACAGCTGCAGGAAGTAAGTTGCAAAGATGAAGATCATGCCGCCAATCAGCGCGGTCAGGAAAATCGCACGCGGGATCACGCGCTCTGCATCTTTGGTTTCTTCCGACAGGTTGCTGATGCCGTCAAAGCCGGTAAAGGAGAAGCACAGGATTGTCGCCCCGGTAATCATCGGGATAACATGCGCATCGCCAGACCAGAACGGACGAGTGCTCGCCAGCGTACCCGCGCCTTCACCTTCAAATACGCCATAAACAACCATGCCCAGAATCACCGCGATCAGCACTACCTGCAACACGACGATTACAGTGTTGAAGTTCGCTACGGATTTCAGACTACGCAGGTTAAAGGCGGTCATAAAGGCCACCAGCGCCACCACAAACATCCACGATGGGATGGAAGGCACCAGAGCTTCAAAATAGATTTTCGCCAGCAGAATGTTGATCATCGGCGCGAACAGATAGTCGAGCAGAGAAGACCACCCCACCATAAAGCCGACAGTCGGGCTAATGGATTTCTGGGCGTAAGTGTATGCAGAGCCAGCAGAAGGATAGCGGCGAACCAGCTTCCCGTAGCTCAGAGCCGTAAACAGGATCGCAATTAATGCGAACGCATAGGCTGTCGGCACATGACCATCCGTGAGGCCTGAAACGATACCAAATGTATCAAACAGCGTCATCGGCTGCATATAGGCAAGACCCATCATTACAACCGGAACTAACGTAAGCGTTTTACGCAATTCCACGCGAGAGGTGTTTGGAGTAACGTTATGCGACATGGTCATTCTCCTTTACGGTGATAACCGTCGCGTAAGCAAAAAATTGCCCCATTTTTTTGGATTCCTCAGCGACAACAACTGTCGATTTTTAGTAAATATCTATCCGGTACGAAGCCCGGCCTCTTGGTATGAATGATTGGTTTGAAGCAAAAAATAACCGACGCTAATTAAACGTCGGTTTTTAGTCATTTTTTGACAGCGGCGCATTGTGCCTAAATGGGGGGGAAATGACAAGAGAATGAGAGGCTTGTCATAATAATTTTTCTTTAAATGGCTGATTTTCCGTCATCAGATTTTGCATAAACACCGGCGATCGCACTATTTGCTAAAATTTCGTCCCGCCACCAACCACTGGCAAGCCCCGCGGTCTGTTCATTCCAGCCAATCCAGACGGGTTCAAAGAGGGTTTGGGCGGTAATGCTGCCAACTTACTGGATTTGCCCCTATATTTCCAGACATCTGTTATCACTTAACCCATTACAAGCCCGCTGCCGCAGATATTCCCGTGGCGAGCGATAACCCAGCGCACTA